>DNJW01000307.1:5646-7358 GCA_003488965.1 Lachnospiraceae bacterium
CATTTCCTTTTTTTCTTCCCCCGTATATTCCTTTTTTTCATAATGCAGCGGCAGCTCCTCTTTCTTTCTAATCTGCCTGCGGATATATACATCCGCATCCGCTTCATAATATTGATAAAATTTTACCGTTGTATCCTCATTATATACGGGCACACTGCCGCTGACTAAAATATCCCCCTTTTTCACTTCCATACCAACGGCTACCTGGGGAACCCCTTGTCTCGTAACCATACTTACGATAATTCCGTCCTCTTCCGCCACCAAATCCGAGCCGAATTCATTTTTTTCCGTCCCTCTACCCGCCTCTTCCTTGGCAGTTTCTGTCCCTTCTATACCTGCGGTCACTTCATTTTCTTTTATTTGGACTTCCAGCCGTGTTCCGTCTATTTTTGCCGAAGTCCATGTTACAATTCCGAAATCCTGCCTTATTTTCTTTTCCAGCTCTTCAATATTCACCTTGCTCCTTTTCATTCCTACATAAATCCCATTTTCTTTTAGAAAATCCATGAAGATATCTTCCGAAATGGAATAATTTCCGCTGACATCCACCGCCCATATAAAAGTTGACATCCACATCCAGAAAGCCAGGCTCCCTACCAGCCCTATCAGAAATATTTTTCTTCTTTTCATTCCGGGCACAAAAAAAGGTAGTCCACAACGCTTTTGTATGGCTACCTTAGTTCCCGTCTTCTTTACAATTCCTTTCAGCTTCTTAAATCCGCTCACCGTAATGCACATGGTGTAATATTCACCATGGCTTTCAATATTCCACAGCAGGATATCCCGGTTGCTGCACAGATTCATAAACCGTTCCGGCGAATATCCCCACACCCTGATGCATACATACCCTTTCAAATATTGTATAAACTGAAGCATATCCCATCCCCTTTGCCTTCTATTGCAGACAGCATATATCATACATCATTTATCCGTTATGGTAACGGACACATTCCACGCAGCCGGTAATTTTCATATCTTCGTTGGTATAATAGTCAATGGTCATCCGCTTTCCGATAATGCTAATCTGGCAGGTCTTTCCCTGCAGAACGATTGCTTCCGGCGAATATTCCAGAATTCCCTTGTAATTTTCCACAAAGACATCCTTATTCCCTGTCACCGTCACGATAGAAGCCCCCAGCATGGAATCTTTCGGGAGTTTCAGGGATTCTACAATGATTTCTTTTTGTCTTTCCAGTTTTTGTTTTCCAGTCAGCTTTTTATTTCTCATCATAGAACAATATATGTTTCATTTTCTTATTTCATTCCCCGCTTCCTGCCCTATGATGTCCTGCTTATGCCATATTTCACTGACCGAGCAATTCCTTTAACCTGTTAAAAGCTTTCTTCGCCGGACCATAAAAGCAGCATCTCGATAATACCTGACCCAGAACAATAAAACCGAAGGGCACCAAAATGAAAGCAGTTTGTTCTGCACCGCCTATAGAAACAGCAAGAATCCCACAGAGAAAGTAAAAACAGGCCATGCCATACCAAATAATCAGAAATATTTGCGTAAACATAGGCATGCGGAATGTAATATCAATGAAAGTTCCTTCTTCCTTTTCCGTTATATTACCGATTAATACTGGCAGAAAGGAATTTCTATAGTTTATCTTTGGAACAATCCGAAAATCAAAAGGCCGAACCTGTCCCATAAACTCAGCGTTTGTTGAACGTGCAGCTTTTCCGGAATCCGTTACTGATTTCAATAT
>DNJW01000177.1:0-2465 GCA_003488965.1 Lachnospiraceae bacterium
GAGAGTGCAAAGCACTCTTTTTTATTGACACGGACAGAAAAAGAACATATAATAGCAATGTTACTAATAGTAATATAGGAGGGATTGTATGGATTGTATTATACTCGGTCTTTTGCTGTTGAAAAGAAGAACGATTTATCAGTTGCGTGAACGAATAGATAAAGGGCTCAATATGATGTACAGCAGCAGTATGGGGAGTATACAAGCCGCTGTAAAAAAGCTGCTGAACAAAGGGTATATTCAGTATGAAGAAACTGTCGAAAACGGCAAATACAAAAAAATTTATGATATCACAGACGGCGGAAAACGATATTTTTTTGAGTGGGTAAATAGCCCGATAGAAACATATAGCAAAAATCCGGAACTTGCAAAACTATATTTTATGGGGTTTTCAATCAAAGAAAAATGTGAGGAAAACCTACAAAAGCATATTTTACAGCTGAAAAAACAGTATGATGTGTTAAATGCCATTTGTAAAGACGGGGAAAATGCCGATGTTCCTGATGGAAACAAGGATATTTTTCTGTATCAGCTTGCAGCAGCCCGATATGGCAGAGACTTTTTGGAGTTTAATATTAAATGGTATCAAAATTTTCATGATGAAATAAGGAAAATAGGGAATAGAAACGTATGAAACAAATGAAATTGATTAATTCACCGATTGTATATTATATCAGCAGGGCAGAGCATACCCAATGGATACTTTTTATTCACGCCGCTTTTGTCAATCATAATATGTTCAAAGTACAGCTTAAATATTTTCAAAGCAGATACAATGTGCTGGCTATTGATATCATTGGTCATGGACAATCAACGGATACCCGAAAAGGAGACAATATAGGCAAGATGTCAGAATGGATATTGGGCATTGTAAAAGCTGAAAATATTGATAAAATACATATCGTAGGCGTTTCGTTGGGTGCGGTATTGGCGCAGGACTTTGCCAACCATTATCCAAATTCAGTAAAATCACTGGCTTGTTTCGGCGGATACGATATTAATCATTTTGATAGAGAAATGCAGAAAGAAAACAGTATGAGACAAATGTCAATAATGATGAAAGCAATTTTTTCGGTAAAATGGTTTGCAAAAGCAAATAAGAAGATTTCGGCGTTTACCACACAGGCACAAGAGGATTTTTATGCTATGAATATCCTTTTCCCCAAAAGGTCGTTTATATTTCTCGCAGCGCTTGACGGCATGGTAAATAAGTTTAAGACTGGGCAAAGGAACTATCCGTTGCTGATTGGATGCGGGGAATTTGATATTCCCGCGGAATTGTCGGCAGTAAAGATGTGGAAAGATACTGAGCCAAATTGTAAAGCAGTTATTTTTGAAAATGCGGGACACTGCGTCAATATGGATGTACCACAGGAATTTAATAGAGTATTGGAGGAATTTTGGATAAGCATAGGTTAAACAACTTCTATTGTATTGCCCTAAATGCAAAACGGCAATCATCTTTTATAAGCCAGAAATATTGATATTATCACGCAAATCAAGTATACTATAAACAGCGCAATAGGAATTTACGCGGTTTGAGAAAATCATGCTATGATAAACATGTACAGAGAGGAAAAAAGATGGCAGATACTAATTTAGCACAAGCGGTTGAGGCAACACATGACTTAAGCTCCTATGATACAAATGTTAAATTCCTGCTCGCAGATAAGCAAATACTGGCACGGATTTTAAAATACGCCGTTCAGGAATTTAAAGATATGCCGATTGAGGATATTATGGACAGTATCGGAAAGGAGGTTGAAATCGGGACGAGGCCGCTGGATGCAGGGCTTTCAAACATGGGGCGCGTAAACATATCCGGCACAGAAGACAATATTCCCGGAGAGGGAAAAATTTTCTTTGATATCCGTTTTACTGCATACCATAAAGAAGCAGAAATGAAATTTCTGATTAATCTGGAGGCACAGCGTTCGGCAGACCCCGGTAAATTAGGCTACCATCTGGAGAACAGGATTATTTTCTATCTTGCCAGAATGATTTCCGCACAGAAACAGACCGAATTTTACCACAGCGATTATGACAGCCTAAAGAAAGTCCGCAGCATATGGCTGTGTCTGGATAACAGCAAGGACGGCGATTCCATTGAAGAGATATATCTGGACAGAAATACCGTTTATGGAAACAAAAAAAATATGTACGACATAGACCTGATGCGGGGCATCATTATCAATGTAAGAAACGGAGAAAATATAACGGATTCCCAAAACATACTGATTTCCATGCTGGAAAAGCTGTTTTCTAAGACGGGCATGGAGGAAAAGAAACGCATACTGACAGAAAAATATGGGATGATAATGACAACCGAACTGGAAGGGAGGATACAGACTATGTGCAATTGGTCGGAAGCGATTAAGGAAATGAGTTATAAGGAAGGCATGGAAAAAGGAATAGAGGAAGGAATAGAGAAAGGCATAGAGGAAGGAATAGAGAAAGGCATAGAG
>DNJW01000177.1:2814-3499 GCA_003488965.1 Lachnospiraceae bacterium
AGAGAAAGGCATAGAGAAAGGCATAGAGAAAGAACGGCTTAATGCTATTGAACGGATGATTCAGGCTAATTTAACCAAGACCCAGATAATATCTTGTGGCTATACCGAAGAAGAGTTTGCGGAAGTGGAAAGTCTTTTATGCGTAAATGCATAGGAAATATCTGATACTCAAATTATTTTTCTGTTTTTGATGATTTGGAAACCGGAAGAATTGATATCCTATAGAGGTTATTACAAGAAATAAAGGAATAAATCTGCTATCTTGTCCATATAATATAGTAATTCTGTCTGTCAAAAGATGGAAAAACGGAAAAAGGCGCGGGAAGAGGCGCTGGAATGGAGGGAATTATGGCAAGAGGAGTCAGGAAATCCATAGAAGAGAAAATCGCCGATAAGCAGGAAATAATCGAGGCGCTGGAAAGCAGAATACGGAAAGAAAAAGAAGAGCTGCAGGAACTGATAAATGAGCAGCGGATGGCAAGGCTGGAAAGTCTGGAAGAGCTGATTGACAGTTCGAATCTCAGTCTGGAAGAGGTAGAGGAAATATTAAGACAGCATGCGGAACATGCTGGAGATGGAGCGGCTTAGAAGAAGGCAGCGGCTGCAAACGGGCAGAAAACCGGTTTGCAGCCGTTATTCTTATCTTATAGGATTAGCGTGACAAAAGCCCTATATGAAAGTTGTT
>DNJW01000314.1:0-1090 GCA_003488965.1 Lachnospiraceae bacterium
AAAGTTGGCCGCCGGGCCAACTTTTTTATATTTCATTTTCCGCAGCCTTTCCAATCGGCAGAGTTCTGTGCCCTTCCTTTAATATAGGGCTGAGCTTCTTGTATACCAGCATCGTAACCAAGGATACGCTGCCTCCCTTTAAGATATTCAGGGGCGCCACCGCGAAAACCACAAGCGTGGCCACACTGTTAATGGCCGGATTGATTGCCGTTCCCATTGCTATAATTGCATCCAGCGGCATTCCGTAAAGCTGGGCAAATTTCGGCAGCAGATATACCGCATTAAATGCGGTGCCGAATACCGTCATGCAAAGGGTGCCCGCCGCCGAACCGGCAATTGCCATCTTCTTTGTTTTTTTATTCAGATAAATAATGGCCGCCGGCAGCACAAAACTGCATCCGATTACGAAATTAGCCAAATCTCCCACAAAAGCGGTAGTAGTTCCTTTAAATACCAGCTTTAACAATATCTTACAGAATTCTATCATTACTCCTGCCACCGGACCAAAGGCAAAGGTTCCGATTAAAACCGGAATTTCGCTGAAATCCAGTTCGTAAAAAGGAGGGGCAAAAGGCACCGGGAATTCCAGCAGCATAAGAATAAAGGCAATGGCAGAAAAGACTCCGATTACCGCTATCTTTCTTGTGGAAAGTATCCGTTCCGTATCGCCGCTTTTTTTCTTGGCAAGCTTTTCCGCACCATATGCTGCGGCAAACATCAGCACCACAATACCTAAAAATTCCAGCACAAAAATAAAATTTTCCGTTACCGACTGCATTAAGTTGTTCATGTCATTTCCTCCTGAAATAAAAATATTTTGGGGAAAATTCTTCAAATAAGAATCCTGCCTATAAAATCGAGTAGGGAAGATGCTCTTGCCTGCTCGCTGCGCGGGGCGTGTGCTGCCTTGGCAGCAAACTTCCTTACGCGCCCCTGCGCATAAAAAAACCCGGACAATTCTGTCCGGGGCAGTTTCTGCAGTTTTGCTGTTTTATGGAATATCAAATGACATTTCCCAGTCTGTCGCTTCCATAAAAACATGCATCCTGTTTTTCTTCTCTCATCCAGACTTTACTGTCGGTTTTGGAAT
>DNJW01000314.1:1388-4732 GCA_003488965.1 Lachnospiraceae bacterium
AGACTTTACTGTCGGTTTTGGAATTGCACCAAATCAGCCGCCGGAAAACCTATGGCTTTGCCGGAACGGGTCGCGGACTGTTACCGCCGGTAGGGAATGACGAATTACCGTTTCACCCAACCCCGAAGAATTTTCTCGTTTATTTGACTGTATATAAGAATATAGCGATTACCTTGTTTTGTCAAGAAAAACTTCCGCCACAAAATATTCCGTCAAAATCCGATAAGCAAGGCATTAATCTGTCTTTCCTATTTTCATAGTCAACGCTATTCTTTTCTTCGCCGTATCCACAGAAAGCACCTGGACATCCACAATATCCCCGACGCTTACCGCCTCCAAAGGATGCTTTATGAATCTGTCCGTAATCTGTGAAATATGCACCAGACCGTCCTGATGGACACCGATATCCACAAATGCACCGAAATCAATTACATTTCTCACGGTTCCCTTCAGTATCATCCCCGGTTTCAAGTCCTTCATTTCCAGTACATCGCTTCTTAAGATAGGCGCCGGCATATTCTCTCTCGGGTCTCTTGCCGGTTTTTCCAGTTCCTTCAATATATCTGTCAAAGTGATTTCCCCTATGCCTAATTCCTGGGCCATTTTCTTTTTATCTTTGATTCTCCGTTCCAATGTGCTGACGGCAGCAGTGCCTGCCTGTCCTGCCGATGCCGGGACATCCTCTTTTCCTTCGTCCTCCAGGCTTATGCCGCCCATTGCCGCTGCCAGTGCCTTGCCCATTGCCGTATTGGTACTCCGGATAACCACCTTATTCTGTTTCTTTTCCTGTCTGGGTGCCGTTTTTTTCGTCTTTCCCTTTTCCGCCGCCGCTTTTTTCTGGGCTGCCTTTACATCCTCCATCGTCAGTCCCATCCGGTCCAGCAGCTTCAAAGTGGCCTCATAGGATTCCGGATGCACGCTGGTAGCGTCCAACGGGTTTTCGCCGTCTAAGATGCGCAGAAAGCCTGCACACTGTTCAAAAGCTTTCGGTCCCAGCTTGGCCACCTTAAGAAGCTGCTTCCTGCTGGTAAAACGCCCGTTGTTCTCCCTATAATCCACAATATTTTTTGCAATTGTCTTTGTAATACCCGAAATATACTCCAGCAGCGACGCAGAAGCCGTATTTAAATCCACGCCCACTCTGTTTACGCAGTCCTCTACTACGCCGCCCAAAGTATCGCTTAATTTTTTCTGGTTCATATCGTGCTGATACTGTCCTACTCCGATGGATTTCGGGTCTATTTTTACCAGCTCGGCCAGCGGATCCTGCAGCCGCCTTGCAATGGAAGCTGCGCTTCTTTGCCCCACGTCAAAATTGGGGAATTCCTCCGTAGCCAGTTTGCTGGCGGAATATACGGACGCACCCGCTTCATTCACAATCACATATTGCACCGGCGTATCCAGTTCCTTAATCAGTTCCACGATAACCTGTTCCGACTCCCGGGAAGCCGTGCCGTTTCCTACCGAAATTAGAGAAATCCCATATTTTTTTATCAGTTTTTTCAGCTCTGTCTTAGCTTCTGCAACCTTATTCTGGGGAGCCGTGGGAAAAATCACTTTTGTATCCAGCACCTTCCCCGTAGCATCCACTACTGCCAGCTTACAGCCGGTACGGAATGCCGGATCCCAGCCCAGCACTACCTTCCCTGCAATCGGCGGCTGCATCAGCAGCTGCTCCAGATTCTTGCCGAATACGGAAATTGCCCCGTCCTCCGCCTTTTCGGTCAATTCGTTGCGGATTTCCCTCTCTATTGCCGGAGCAATCAGGCGGTGATAGCTGTCATCCGCCACTTCCCTCAAAACGGGGGAAGTAACCTCATTTTCGGAAGTAATCACCTTCTTTTCCAAAAAACGCAGGATGCGGTCTTCCGGCGCAGAAATTTTCACTGTCAGTACCTTTTCGTTTTCCCCGCGGTTCAGCGCAAGAATACGATGGCCTGCCGCCTTCTTTACCGGCTCCTCATAATGATAATACATTTCGTATACGCTCTCTGCTTTCTCGTCTTTTGCCGTACTGACAACCGTACCTTCTTCCATGGTAATATTTCTGATATAGATACGGTAATCCGCCTCGTCGGAAATACTTTCCGCAATAATGTCCTTTGCTCCCTGAATCGCCTCCGCCGCGGTTTTCACTTCTTTTTCTTCATTGATATATTTTACAGCTTCTTCTTCCAAAGGATGCTGTGCCTCCTGCGCCAATATCCATTGTGCCAGACCGTCCAGCCCCTTTTCTTTTGCCACACTGGCCCTTGTCTTCCGCTTCGGACGGTAAGGGCGGTATAAATCCTCCACCACTACAAGCGTTTCCGCTGCCAGGATTTTATCCTTCAGTTCATCCGTCAGCTTGCCCTGTTCCTCTATGCTTCCGATTACCTGCTCCTTTTTTTCCTCCAGATTGCGCAGATAAACCAGCCTGTCGTATAAGTTACGGAGTACCTCATCATTCAGCGAACCGGTTACCTCTTTCCTGTATCTTGAGATAAACGGTATTGTATTGCCTTCATCAATCAGCTTTACGGCAGCTTCCGCCTGCCACTTCTGTACAGCCAGTTCTTCACTCAGCTTCAAAATAATATCCATAATTCCAAATCCTGTTCCCTTCCTATATAAAACCATAATCTCCTACTTATCCTAAACGAAAACTATTCAATTTTCAAGATTGTAATATAACTTATTAAGTGATACAATAAACATGTATATTTCCGAATATACTAATTTGTAATACCACGGAACTGGAATGGAGAAAATTATGGACTTCAATAACAACAGCGAGGAAAACAATTATAACAACTACGGCAGCAATCATAATATAAATAATAATAATATGGGCAATTCACCTTACGGATATCAATATTCCCCTCCTTACATCATGCCGGGGCAAAAGCTTGCCAATGCCGCCATGATAATGGGGATTATCGCCATTTTGTCCACTGTTTTAATGACCGTTTATATTCCCCTGATTTTCGGAAGCATAGCCATTATCCTTGCCATTTTATCCAAAGGCACCAGACCTCATATGACAGGGCAGGCAACAACCGGACTCATCTGCGGTGTAGGCGGGCTTATTATGAACGTGGGAATCCTGATAACGTCTTTAACGTTCATTTTTTCCCATCCGGAACTTCTTCAGGAAGCTGCCAAAACCTATGATGCCCAGTTTGAGCAGATTTACGGGGAATCCACGGAAGATGTTCTCGGACAGTCTTTAGAAGATATGGTAAATGAAATGTTCGGTTTGGAATAATACAGCCTGTTGAAAGAAGATAATTATAGTAAACGAAGTTTCTAATGTCGTTTGCTATAGGTAATTGCAAAACTCAGTGATTCTGCACTTGTCATTG
>DNJW01000314.1:4977-7396 GCA_003488965.1 Lachnospiraceae bacterium
CATTGTACAGCTTGTATATTCCAACACAGACGCGCTTTCGCTGCACAATTCGTAATTGAAAAATGGCAGTTTCGCAATTGCCTAATAAATTAAACTTATGAAAGGAGATAATTATGAGTACCATCAGCCCAATCAGCAATTTCGGCAACTATAGCAATTACGGAAGCTACGGTGTAAACAATGATCCCTCCGGCAAAGACAGTTCCGGCATCGCAAAAAATCCGGGAGAATCCAATGTGAAAAATCCAGGAAGGAAGTCTTCCCCTGCGGAATGCGAAACGTGCAAGAATAGGAAATATCAGGACGGTTCCGATGAAATGGTATCCTTTAAATCAGCCGCCCACATTGCCCCGGAAGCTGCTGCCTCGGCAGTCCGTTCCCATGAGCAGGAGCATGTTTCCAATGCCTACAAAAAAGCTGCCCAGAATAACGGAAAAGTTGTTTCCGCCAATGTAGCCATCCATACCGCGATATGCCCTGAATGCGGGCGCAGCTATGTATCCGGCGGAACCACATCGACCCAGATAAAATATTATAATGAAGACAATCCTTACCAAAAGGATTTAAAAACTGCCGATTCCATAAAATATCAGGGAATGAATATTAACATGGCAGTATAAACACCAGAAACTATATGAATAGGAGATTGCACCTATGGAGATTGCACCTATGAACACTTATAAATCCTCTGCGAAACTAAAAGGTATTTCCAAAGAGCAGTTATTCGGACATTACAATACTGTAATAGGCGCCCTGCTTCTTGTCGGAATTATCACTTTGTTCATCGTATATATTCCATCCATGTTTATTACGGCAAGGAATATTCCGGAGCTGATTATTTATTACCTCATCAGCTTTATTGTCAGTTTATTTACAGGGCTTTTAACGTCCGGAGAAGCCTTTCTCTATTTAAAGCTTATATGCGGTCAGCCCATTTCTGCAGGGGATATTTTTTATGGTTTTAAAGCCTGCCCTGACAAGGCCATTCTTCTGCAGTTTGTATTTTCTTTGCTGACTTACATCTGCATGGCTCCCTCGGCGGTTTTTTATTATCTTTATCTGACCACCTATCAGGCTGTTTATATGCTGCTCATGTCGCTTTTCTCTGTTATCGGCGCGATTATTATTATCATAGCAAGCCTGATGCTTTCGCAGGTCTTTTATCTGCTGCATGATTTTCCTCAATACTCAGCCAAAGAACTGCTGAAAATGAGCCGCCAGATTATGAAAGGGCATAAAGGAAGACTGTTTTATATTCATCTGAGTTTTCTTCCGCTTTATCTGCTCGGTCTCCTTTCCTTCTGCATCGCTTTCCTATGGCTCATACCCTATACTAATACGGTGCTGGCTAATTTTTATATGGATTTAATGAAGAACCGGAACCAGCAGCATCAGGAAACTAAATCGGAATAGTAATTTCCTAATTGTATAAAGGAAATCAGGCATAGAATCTTCCAGCAGGATTCTATGCCTGATTTTTTATTTTACTACCTTAACATTTTTGACCTCAATTTTTTATAAAAGCGGTTTCCTGTCAAATATATTTAGCCAGCTCGTTGCTCAAATCCCGCTCTTTTTCCTGATATATCTGTCCCGCAAAAAAAGCCGTAAGCATCATCTCTAAACTATTTGCCTCATGCAGCCTATATTTTAAAAAATAAAGCAGTGATTCCGAAAATGATTTCAGCCCTTCATTGTCTCTAAGAAGTATAGGAACTCTATCATCCCCGCTCAGAAAATCCAAAATGTATGCCAAAATAAATTTTTCGTTAATATATATTAATTCCTTATCCTGCTCAAGTATCTGCATTGGTTTCCGGCGCAAAAACCAATACGATGTATATGCGACTATTTTTATGCTATTCACATGCTCAATACCATGAAAACTTTTTAATCTTCTAATATCCTCAAAATAATCAAGCAGCATGTATCCCAGCGCCATTTCATTTACAACTACCTTCCCCTTCACCTCCGCTTTATCAATAAAATCAAGCATGTTATCTAACAGAGACACGAACCGCGGTATAAACTTATCCTCCTTTTCACTAAAGGCCGCCAAAAGCTGATCCGCTTTGACAAAGTCCGAATGAACATTATTCATATCTGCCCTCCAACTCCTTTAACCGTTTCATTGTATCTGCCGTTAACGATGCACGGAATTTTTTGCTCTGTGCTTTATCATCATAATTTTTTCCTTTATTTACAAGTGTGTGTACCAATACATATGACAAATCCATCAATGCAACAAATGCTGCTGCCTTACTTGCCGAATCCGCACAAGATTTCAAGGTGGCAAGTTTCACGCTGATTTTATTGTCTATATTCTTAGAATTAGTATTATTTTTCCAGACATCTAATAATATAGGAAGATAACTTTTGATTATCATTGTAAGACCCCATATTATAAAAATAAACAATA
>DNJW01000176.1:0-1728 GCA_003488965.1 Lachnospiraceae bacterium
ATTTGGGGAAAACATTGATACGGTAAATTTTTTGTGGTAGTATTATTCAATAGGTTATTAAAAAGGGTATCGAAGGGATATGTTTTTTATTATGGAGGAGGAACCAGATGAGTAATCGATTGGTATGGCAGGATAGGTTTAATATAGGGGTTAGTTCTATTGACGAGGAACATAAGAAGCTTTTCAGCATTTTAAATAGGCTTTTCGAATATAGGAAACAGGAGGAAAAAGGTCAGTGGGTATGCGAGGAGGGAATCAAGTACTTTAAAGACCATGCGATGAAACATTTTACGGACGAGGAAGCATATATGGCGTCCATTCATTATATGGGGTTTGAAACCCATAGGCGTCTTCATGATAATTTCCGGAAAAAAACCATTCCGGCTCTTGAAAAGGAACTGTTGCGGGAAGCTTATTCGGAAGATTCCATCAATCACTTTCTGAGCGTTTGTGCAGGATGGCTGATTGGCCATACCTTGACGGAAGACCGGGCCATTACGGGAAAGACGGTAAGCAAATGGGGGGATCTTTTGCCGGAAGATGAGCAGACGGCCATGGGTCAGATTATTGTCCAGCTTTTGAAGGATATGTTTATGTTAAAGCCGAGGGTGATAAGCGAGTGTTACGGAGGGGAAAGGTTCGGGACAGGCGTTTATTACCGGCTGGTCTATAATACGAAACAAGGGGAAACATGGGAGATACTTCTGATTTTTGAGCAAAAACTTATTGTCAACACCATTGGCAATATAATGTCAGACGAGTCCGATACAATCAATGTAATGCTTATGAACGCGGTCAGATATGTGTCCCAGCAGTTTGTAAACCGTGTCAGGGAACATTTTCCTTCTGCGGATATGTATGAGATAAAAGAGGAAAATTTACTGACCTATGAGCAGTTCCAGAAAATTTTCGAGGAACAGAATCCCCAGTTCAGTCTTTTATTTGATACCGGGGCCGGATATTTTGCATATTGTGTGATTGCCCCGCATTTGATGAAGGACGGAAATGCAGTTTCCATTAAAGCGGACAATGCGATGACCGAAATCAAGAAATATCTGAAAAAGAATGAAAATGACAAAAAGAAGAGAATACTTGTGGTAGATGATTCCGATGTTGCATTGCAGGCCATGAAAAATCTGCTGGATAAGGATTACATAGTTACTTTGGCAAAATCCGGTTTATCTGCAATCAGAAATATTACATTGAACAGACCGGATTTGATTTTATTGGATTACGACATGCCGGTCTGTGATGGCAGCCAGGTATTGGAGATGATTCGTGCCGAGGCGGATTTTGCGGATATTCCGGTAATTTTTCTGACGGGAAGGGTCAATAAACAAAATGTGCAGAAGGTGGTTCCTTTAAAGCCTATGGGCTTTCTCTTAAAAACACTGGGACCGTCGGAAATTAAAAAAAGTATTGATAATTTTATGGAGACCAGATAGCAATGCGTATGCAGATCACCTGTTTCCTGACGGGAATGGATGATCTGCAATCTTTTTTTTAAATCTTTTTTTGATAATAATGCTCCAAAGACTGAATCATCTGATAAAGACCCATAGCAATCATGCAAAGAATAATAATGGATGTTATTACCAGATTAAGCTGGAAAACCTGGGAACCATAAATAATCAGATAACCAAGCCCCCTGCGGGCGGCAAGAAATTCCCCGATTACGACGCCCACAAGCGCAAGCCCGATATTTACTTTCATATTGCTTAAAATAAC
>DNJW01000176.1:2051-2309 GCA_003488965.1 Lachnospiraceae bacterium
TACTTTCATATTGCTTAAAATAACGGGTATAGAGCCGGGCAGGACTACTTTCAGGAAAGCATCCTTTTTTTTGCCTCCCAGCGTATATATCAATTTGATTTTTTCTTCATCTACCTGACTGAAACCGGTATAAAGATTAATAATGGAGCCAAAAATCGCTACGGAAATGCCGGCAACGATAATTGTGTTGATGCCGGTTCCAAGCCAGACGATAAACAGCGGCGCAAGAGCGGATTTAGGCAGGCTGTTCAGTACCAC
>DNJW01000176.1:2496-2988 GCA_003488965.1 Lachnospiraceae bacterium
ATGGCGACGGAAATTCCCGCCACAATAATGGTATTTATTCCGGTTCCCAGCCATACAATGAATAGAGGGGCAAGAGCGGATTTGGGCAGACTGTTTAAAACAACAAGATAAGGTTCCAGAATTTCGGAACATTTTTTGGAATACCATAAAAGCGTGGCGGACAGCATGCTGATTATGAGAACCAGCAAGAAGCTTGCTATTGTTTCCAGCAAAGTAATTCCCGTATTTGTAAAAAATGTCCCGTCGGAAACCATATCGATAAAACATAAAGCAACCCGGCTTGGACTGCTGAAAAAAAAGGCATCTATATAGCCCATCTGGGCAGAAACTTCCCAGATAAAAAGAAAAAAAACAAGAATGAGAAAGCGGGATAATACAACCAGGTGATGATGGCGCAGACAGGCATATTCATATTTTTCCTGATTGTTCAAGGGACGGATGAATGTTTTTTTAGTTTTATATAGGGTTTTCATCAGAAATCTCCTTCCATAA
>DNJW01000176.1:3243-3876 GCA_003488965.1 Lachnospiraceae bacterium
TCATCAGAAATCTCCTTCCATAATTGATTAAAATATCCTTGATATTCCGGTGCATTGCGGGAGGCCAGAGGGGAATTGCCGGATACGGTCAGATGGATGGGAATGTTGCATTTTATGGCGGCAGGACGTCTGCTGAGAACAAGGATACGGTCGGCAAGGCTGATTGCCTCCGATAAGTCATGGGTGACTAGGATTGCGGTTTTTCCGGCAGAACGGATAATATTGCAGATGTCGGCTGAAACGGAAAGCCGTGTCTGGTAATCCAAGGCACTGAAAGGCTCATCCAGTAAAAGAATTTCAGGGTCCAGAACCAAAGTGCGTATCAGTGCGGCCCTCTGCTTCATCCCTCCGGACAGTTCGCCGGGTTTTTTGTCTTTAAACTTATAGAGACCGTAATCCTTAAGTAGTTCGATGGCGTACTCCTTTTTTTCCGGGGTAAGCTGGCGGTTGATTTCCAGACCCAGAGTAATGTTGCGATATATGGTACGCCATTCAAACAAATGGTCATGCTGGAGCATATACCCAATACGGGGACCCTTGGTTCCGCAGCAGAAGAACTGGATTTGCCCGCTTTCAGGTGAAAGCAGTCCGGAGATAATGGACAGTAAAGTGGATTTGCCGCAGCCGGAAGGA
>DNJW01000176.1:4204-4462 GCA_003488965.1 Lachnospiraceae bacterium
TTTGCCGCAGCCGGAAGGACCGACAATTGCCAGAAATTCTCCTTTGTCTACGCGGAAGGATATATGGGATAAGGCATTGGTTTCACCTTTCAAGCTGTGGTAGGAATAGCAGATATCATCTAATTCTAATATCGGGTTTGTCATAGGATTCCTCCAACTATATATATGGATATTATATGAATAGAAGAAAAATGTTGTGAATTGTAAAAAGAGTGTGGCTGCTTGCACTAATTTTGCCCCACAGTCCGCACAGACAGA
>DNJW01000140.1:0-228 GCA_003488965.1 Lachnospiraceae bacterium
GTGAAAACATTTTATGTAGGTGTATTTTTTAATGAATTATTTAACATAGTTTTTTAATTTTATATATACTAAATACAACTTTGAATCGCTTTCCATTTGACGAATGTTCTTATTCAGCCTCCTATCCTCTAACTAATGCCCAAACTCTACATAGGGCAGTTTAGCTTTTATTTACCGCCTTGTGTTACGTTATTGCAAACCGTCATTTCCCGATAGATTTTTTAATAA
>DNJW01000140.1:508-3323 GCA_003488965.1 Lachnospiraceae bacterium
ATTTCCCGATAGATTTTTTAATAAAACAGGCCTGTCCTACCGCCAAATCTTACGCAAATGGCGTTGCCAAACGGCATTTTTTTCGCAGGACTAAATCAGCGGAACCCCTTATTTTTATCAGGTTTTTACTAACTTGACACTATAATAACACGCTACCCCCATTCCATCATCAATGCAGCTGCCCCGGTCACAAAAGGCGTTGCAAAAGAAGTTCCCGTCACTTCTTGTGTTCCCCCATACCCGTCGCTGATTACAATTCCGACTCCCGGTGCCACCAGATCCGGTTTTACGCTTTCGTTGGCGACCATTCCCTCCATCCGGTTTTCCAGCAGATAGCCCCTGCCCGAAAAATCCGCATAGGAATCATATACCGCATGATAAGCTCCCACCGTAATCACCCTCCTTGCCGTGGAGGGAATCGTAAACGTTACCTCCGGCGTCGGGGTAAAAAAACGTGTGCCGCTGTTTAATACCACGCTGCTGGGGAGATAAAAATAATAATTTCCTGTCACAACCTCCAGAGGTTCCAACAGGAATGTCCAAACACCGGAATCTATATAATTTTGTTTTGGGATAAAATCGAAATAGATTTCCTGATTCACAGAATACGGCGCCGGTTCACCGATATAGATAAGCAGCTGTGTCTGTTCCATAGAAAGCCTTATTGTCCCCGGTCTTCCTGCTTCTACAATCTGCCGCTCCCCACCGGGCGCAATAAGTGTAATGCGGAATATGTCCGCATATTCTTTCCACAGCTGCACATTGACGGAACGTTCATAAGGGGCTACCGCCAGTTCTACTCTTACAGTACTTTTTACAGTTCCCGCCGTATGTCCTCCCGCTGCCCCCTCATTGCCGCTTCCTACACAGATGACATTTCTTCCCACTTCCGAAATATTGTTGATAAACCTTTCCAGCAGCGATGTCCCGTCATGAGAGCCATAGGTATTTCCAAAGCTTAAATTCACTGCTATGGGTTCTGCCAGTTCCACCGATTTTTTTACCACATAGTCCAGGGCCCTCATTAACTCCGTTGTCCTTGGAAAAGATTCCTGCCTCGAACTGCCCAGCTTGACTATAATCAGGTCAGCCTCCGGCGCCACCCCGGCATATCTTCCCCCGGATGCCATTCCGTTTCCGGCAGCTATTTCAGCTACTGCGGTCCCATGTCCTGTTATATCCCGGCTGGGTATCTGACGGAAACGCTCTTCCCCTTCCGTCCTCAGTGCTTCGTTTATCTGCTCCTGGTTAAATTCCACGCCGATTTGATAACCTTCCGGCGGCAGCATTCCCCTGCTTTCCTCCGGCATCAGACTTTGATCCCACAAGTATCTGATGCGGCTGCTCCCGTCTCTGTTCCGAAAATCCATCCGTGCAAAGTCAATGCCCTCTCCTGTCAAATATCTGCAGACAGACTTTTATCTTTTTTTTCAGGTTTTTCCAGCCTTTCCGCCCTAAAAAGGCTCCTGCTGTTAAGCCATTGTCTCAATATCCAGACTTCTTTGTACAATTACTGCGCCGTCCGATTAAAGTTTTCGCGGTGCTGTGTGGCGGGTATTGTTGTTATGCTCTTTGCCATTTTCTTACCTTGCCTCCATAAAAATGACACTCAAGGCTCCCGTCCGGGAGGACGGTAATTCCTTTGACCGACTCCCCAAAAGCCTCCTCATCAAATGTCTTTCTTCCCATCAGCCCGGCACATATCTCCCGGAGTTTTTCCTCTGAATAATTCTGGCTCCTGCAGATGATGCCTTTCTCTTTTTTGGCCCTGCAGAACCAGTTCACATATTCCTGCCCTTTCACGGCAGAAGAACGCCGTGTATAGGAACGTCCGCAGATGCCGCATTTTATCTTCCCCGTAAAAGGGTATGCCGGATTCATCATGGCAGCCCGCCGTTCCATTTCGCCCTGCACCTTCGCCCAAGTCTCACGGTCGATGATTGCCTCATGACAGTCCTCTATGTAATACTGTGGGAGCTGCCCCTCATTTTTCACCTTCTTCTTGGTGATGGGATCTTCCATAAAGCATTTCTGCCGCCGGATATCACCGGCATAGACCTCATTAAAAATCATCTGCCGCACTGAACTTTCCTGAAATTCATTTCCAAGCACGGTGCGGATTCCCTCCTGGTTCAAATTCTGCGCAATAAGCCGGAAGGGAACGCCTTCAATGTACATCTGGAACATCCGGCGGACCGCTTCCGCTTCTTCCGGGATGATGACATACTTTTTCTCTTCCTCATCATACCGGTATCCGAGCAGATGCTTGTTTGCAGTCCCTATCTCGCCCGACTGAAACCTTTTCCGGATTCCCCATTTGCAATTCTCTGAAATACTCCGGCTCTCCTCCTGTGCGAAGGATGCCAAAATGGAAAGCATCAGTTCCCCGTCTCCTGAAAAAGAATGGATACGTTCCTTCTCAAACCGCACCTCCACGCCGATCTCCTTCAGATGCCTGACCGTAAAGAGCAGATCCACCGTGTTTCTTGCAAACCTCGATATACTCTTGGTCAGCACGATGTCTATCTTCCCCGCCTCACAGTCCCCAATAAGACGGAGGAACCCGCTGCGCCCTGTCGTCCCTGTCCCGCTAATCCCGAAATCTGCATACACCCCGGCATATTCCCACTCCGGGCTGCCTTGTATCAGGCTGCTGTAGTAGCCCACCTGTGCGGAAAGAGAATGGGCAAGACGATCCGTTTCCATGGATACGCGGGCATAGGCTGCAACCCTCTGCCTCTTTCTAAGGGCAAACACCTTCGGCTCTATCCTATTTATTTTTGCCATAAAAATCTCCATTCCGAAGCGTTTGCGC
>DNJW01000412.1:0-220 GCA_003488965.1 Lachnospiraceae bacterium
CTGAAGTCTCTTGATGTTCATAGCTACTTCTCTTCTCAGGTCACCTTCTACAATATAGCCGCCGTCAATCACTTCGCTGATTCTTTTTACCTCATCGTCTGTTAATTCCCTTACGCGTGTATCAGGATTTACCTGTGCTGCCGCAAGGATTTTGTTTGAACTTACCCTTCCTATTCCATAAATGTATGTGAGTCCGATTTCCACACGTTTTTCTCTAGGT
>DNJW01000412.1:494-895 GCA_003488965.1 Lachnospiraceae bacterium
CACACGTTTTTCTCTAGGTAAGTCTACACCTGCAATACGAGCCATTTGCATTTCCTCCATTTACTAAAATAGTTACTAAGCTGATTGAGGCACTCTCGTGCCCAACCGGAAAAATCAATCCGACCTTTCCAGAACCGTTTCCCAGTTCTGGTATCAACAAGTAATCACTGCAGGCTCCTATGTCCAATTAAAATATATCTATATTGAATAAGCATCCGCAGAAACTGTATCTTACAGCATATATCCTCCCAACAGCAAAACGGATGCCCCTTTTTTCCAATTTAACATACTATAATCAGACAAGAAACCCCAGCCACCTGTAAACTGCACTTTTTCCTGCCAAAAATTATTCTGTCAGGCAAACCAGGCAGCAAGGATTATCCTTGTCTTTGTTTATGTTT
>DNJW01000412.1:1268-3546 GCA_003488965.1 Lachnospiraceae bacterium
TTTTACTGATGATCTAACCTTCATGTCTACCTCCATGCTCACACGTTTTTTTGTGCATTTCAAGCCTGTGCGTGTGCGCGCAAACTTGGGATTGAAAATTTTAAATTTTCAATTTATTGCCTTTGTCCTTTCCGTACCCCGCAGACTCTATGCCGCCGGCACAATATTTCTTCCTTTCAAAAAAGACCGTTTCATATTATATCACGGAAATATTGTATTTGCAAGAGATTTTCCATATTTTATTGCAAATCCTATTTATCTCTCCAAATAATACGTCCTTTGGACAAGTCATAGGGAGACAGTTCCAAAGTAACCTTATCTCCGGGCAAAATACGGATAAAATTCTGTCTCAGTTTGCCGCTGATATGTGCAAGTACCTTGTGTCCGTTCTCCAGCTCTACCTGAAACATCGTATTGGGCAATTTTTCAACTACCGTGCCTTCAATCTCAATTACATCTGCCTTTGACATATAAACCCTCCTATCGCTTTCTTTATTTCTTCATTATATATATGCTGGCCGTTTGCGAATTTCTCTCTCAAAATATCATCGGCATCTTTCTTCACAATCTGAATATGTTTTTTATTTTTTCTTTTCGGTCTATCTATTGTTTTCAGCTTTCCGTCCGCCACATATACATATTCGTCTTCTTCCCCTACTATGACATATACCGTACTTTTATCGTGGCCTGCTTTTGATATTGCAAACAATCCTACCATATCCGTTCCCATATTTTTCCTCATTTCTGCGCGGCTTTATTCCCGCGGGCAACGAGCCAAGTGGCTACTTAAAGTCATTAGTTGGAAGTGCTTTCCCTTCAACCTTCCAGTCATGCCGCCTATGCTACAATAAGGTTAATATTTCCGGCTCGCCGTCGGTAATAAGAATCGTGTTCTCATAATGGGCTGACCATGAACCGTCTGCCGTCACTACTGTCCAGTCATCTTCCAGCCATTCCACCTCCCAGCCGCCTAAATTAATCATCGGCTCTATGGCGAGGGTCATCCCGGCCCTGAGCCGTATTCCCCTCCGGCGCTGGGCAAAATTAGGTATCTGGGGATCCTCATGCAGCTTGGCCCCTACGCCATGGCCCACCAAATCCCTTACAATACCATAGCCGAATCTTGAAATATAACTGTCGATGGCTTTGGAAATATCGTGCAGATGGTTTCCTGCCCTTGCCATTTTAATCCCTTCATAAAAGCTTTGCTTTGTAGCATCTATCAAATCCTGTGCTTCCCTGCTGATACGCCCTACTCCGTGAGTTCTCGCCGCATCGGAATGATATCCCTTATAAATAACCCCGGCATCCAGACTGACAATATCCCCTTCATAAATGATATGCTTTCTGTTGGGAATACCATGAACCACTTCATCGTTGACAGATACACATATAGATGCCGGATAGCCATTATAATTCAGAAAACTAGGAGTACAGCCATAGCTTCGGATTATCTCTTCGCCGATTTTATTAATGTCATATGTCGAAATTCCTGGTTTTATCTCTTCCCCAAGGCGGGCATGCACTTCTGCAAGTATCCTGCCCGATTCGCGCATCAGCGCAATTTCCCTGGCGGATTTAATTGACACTGCCATAGCCAAACCCCCATATTATCCCAGTATCGCTACAATGGAATCAAATACTTCCTGCATCGGTTTTGTACCGTCTACTGTCCGTAAAACACTCTTTTTCTCATAAAACTGAATCAAAGGCTGTGTCTGGTCATGATATACCTTTAAACGGTTCAAAACAGTTTCCGGCTTATCATCATCCCGCAGCACAAGCTCATTGCCGCATTTATCGCAAACCCCGTCCTGCTTCGGCGGAATATGTTCCATATGATAAGTAGCCCCGCAGGATAGACATGCGCGTCTCCCCGACATCCTTTTCACAATATTCTCGTCAGGCACATCCACATTGACAGCAAAATCTACCGCATCCCCCAGTTCCGTAAGCGCTTTGTCAAGTACTTCCGCCTGCGGGATTGTTCTCGGAAAGCCATCCAGGATATATCCGTTTTTACAGTCTTCCTGCGCTACCCTGTCAAGAAGGATTCTTACGGTAAGTTCATCCGGTACCAGCAGCCCCTGGTCCATATATTTTTTTGCCTCCATGCCAAGTTCTGTTCCGTTTTTTATATTTGCCCTGAAAATATCTCCCGTAGAAACATGGGGTACATTATATTTTTTGGCTATCATCTGTGCCTGTGTTCCTTTCCCTGCCCCGGGAGCTCCTAACATAATCACTTTCATCTTTTTCTCCATCTCTGCGCTGCTTT
>DNJW01000412.1:3898-6538 GCA_003488965.1 Lachnospiraceae bacterium
AAAATTTCTAATTTTCAATCTTCTGTTTCCTTTCCTGGTCAACAATCCTTCCTGTTTCATCAACGACAAACGGACACACGCAAAGCGGGTGTCCATCTGCAGTTTCATTTAATCATTTAAAAAACCTTTATAATTACGAACCAACATCTGCGACTCAATCTGCTTCACTGTTTCCAGAATAACGCTTACAATAATGATTAAACTGGTTCCTCCGAAAGATACGCTGGCATTAAATATGCCGTTGAATACAAACGGAAGGATGCCTACAATGGTCAGACCAACTGCACCGATGAAAATAATGTAATTTAATATTTTTGTTAAATATTCGCTTGTCGGTTTGCCCGGCCGGATACCTGGTATAAACCCGCCCTGCTTTTTCATATTTTCTGCAATTTCCAACGGATTAAAGGTAATAGACGTATAGAAATATGCAAAAAAGATTACCAGCACAATATATACCAGCAGCCCGATAGAATAAACCGGCTGACTTGGTTTACACCAGTTCGATGAGTTTAATCCGCGCAATATTTCGGCCCATATGCCTGTTCCCTGATAGTTAAGCAAAGAACTGACGATAAGAGGCAGCTGCATAAGCGAAGAAGCAAAGATAATCGGAATAACCCCTGAAGTGTTTACCTTAAGAGGAATATTGGTTGTCTGGCCGCCAACCATCTTTCTTCCCTGTACCTTTTTCGCATACTGCACCGGAATCTTGCGTACACCGCCGTTTAAAACAACAACCAGCGCTACCATCGCAATGATTATGGCAATGATAACAACGGCTGCCACAACTGCCAGAGCCGTGGATTTGCCATATACGAACTGTTCAAATAAATTATTGATATCCTGCGGCAAACGGGAAATAATGTTAATTACAAGCACGATAGAAATTCCGTTGCCTATTCCATTTTCCGTAATCCGTTCACCAATCCACATAAGAAATGCACTGCCGGCCGTCATAGCTGCGATGACAGTGATGACATTCAGAGCATTGTATTCCTCCAGAAGCCCCTGCCTGCCAAAACCAATTGCCATAGCGCTGGATTCAAGCAATGCAAGGCCGACTGTCACATAACGGGTAATCGTAGCAATCTTTTTCCGCCCGTCTTCCCCATCGCGCTGCATCTCTTCCAATTTAGGAATTGCTATTGTAAGAAGCTGCATAATAATAGAGGATGTGATATATGGAGTAATGTTCAATGCCAAAATGGACATATTAAGGAACGAACCGCCTGTAAATGCATCCAAAAAATTAAATGCATCCCCTGTCTGTGCCGCAAACCAATTAGAAAAATAGTTTCTGTCCACTCCCGGCACCGGAAGCTGTGATCCGAGACGAATCACAACCAGCATGAGGAAAGTAAAAAAAACTTTTTTCCTAATTTCTTTGATTTTAAATGCATTCTTTACGGTTGTAAACATTATACCACCTCTGCTGTTCCACCAAGAGCTTCAATCCTTTCCTTTGCCGATGCGCTGAACGCATTGGCTTTTACAGTAAGGCTCTTAGTAAAGTCTCCGTTTCCGAGGATCTTAACACCATCTCTGGGGTTTTTGACAATGCCTCTTTCAATCAATGTATCTACATCAACTGTAGCACCATTATCAAATACCTCAAGGGCACTTACGTTAATAGCAACGATATCCTTTGCATTATAGTTGGTAAATCCTCTCTTCGGAATACGTCTATATAAGGGCATCTGACCGCCTTCAAAACCCGGTCTGGGAGCCCCTGAACGGGCTTTCTGGCCTTTATGTCCTTTTCCGGCTGTTTTCCCGTTTCCTGAACCATGTCCACGGCCTCTTCTAAAATTATTGCTGTGCTTAGAACCTCTAGCAGGCCTTAGATTTGATAATTCCATTTCCTTGGCACCTCCTTATCTGTTTAAATTTCCTCAACTTTAATCAAATGTCTTATCTGCTGAATCTGCCCTCTTGTTGCTGCATTGTCCGGCAGTTCCACAGTTTTGTTCAGTTTACGGAGCCCCATTGCTATAACGGTTTTTCTATGCTTGGGTATTGCCCCGATAGGAGATTTCACTAATGTTATCCTTAATTTCTTATCTTCCACTTCTATTTCTCCTTTCCATACTCATAAGAAGAACTGCATCTGCTGCCCTTCTTATGCCATAACCTCGTCCACAGACTTGCCACGGTTTTTAGCAACTTCATCAGGAGTTTTCAGCTGGCTTAAACCTGCAATTGTTGCCAGAACAACATTCTGCTTGTTATTGGAACCCAGAGATTTTGTACGGATATTCTTAATCCCTGCAAGCTCGCAAACGCTACGCGCCGGACCTCCGGCAATAACACCGGTACCTTCCGGAGCCTTCTTCAACAGCACTGTTGAAGAACCGAATTTTCCAAGGAAATCATGTGTAATACTGCTATTTTCGTCTAACGCAACGGTTACCAGGTTTTTAGCCGCATCCTCTTTCCCTTTGCGGATTGCTTCCGGGATTTCTGCCGCTTTGCCAAGACCTGCGCCTACATGCCCGTTTCCGTCGCCAACAACAACTAAAGCTGTGAAGCGGAAGTTACGACCACCTTTTACAACCTTGGTTACACGCTTGATGGCAACTACTTTTTCAGTCAATTCAAACTGACTTGCATCAATGATTGTACGTCTCATGTGATTTT
>DNJW01000296.1 GCA_003488965.1 Lachnospiraceae bacterium
CATTGATTCATCATTAAAAATAATGCCAAATGCTTATCCGACATAGATTGAATTCCATTTATTTTCTTTATTTCGAATTTCCTCGCTGCACTTGCACCTATGGTTAATCCTGCAAATATTGAAAATACTGATACTGCTCCCTTATTCACATTATTTTCCTCCTTTAAGCTCAGATATCATCTCTAAAAGATAGCAATTGTCCTTCATTTGATTGCTTTTTCATTCATATGGCTAATCACTATATCAGCTACTTCTCTGACAGCGCCGTATCCACCTTTCTTATGTGTTACATACCTCGCTGCCCTTTTTACATCCTCAATTCCATTGCATACGCTGCATCCAAACCCCACAGCCTTAATCAAATCAATATCATTAATGTCATCGCCAATATAGGCAACATTTTGTAAGGTTATGTTATGTTTCCGGCATAACTGTTTCACCAATTCCAGTTTGTCGCATATCCCTTCTTCGAAGATATCCAGTTCAAGCTTTTCGCTTCTTCTTCGATTCAGCATCCTCTTTTCCCCTGTGATAATGCCGGTCAATATTCCCTTTCCCTTAAGGAGCCGGAAACCCATGCCATCTAAAGTATTGAACTTTTTTAGCTCATCCCCTTCTTCAGAATAATACATCCCTCCATCCGTCAAACAACCGTCACAATCTGTCAAAAACATTTTTATATCAAGGGCATCGAAATCAATTTTTTTAATTCTATTTTTCAGCTGTTCTTCAATAATCAACCAATCATTCTGCTCATCAACTTCAAAATAAGCAGATTCATGCATCTCATACACACGAATATTTCCTGACACCCGATTTCGGGACTTCATGAACAATCTTCTGCTCGTAATATAGAAAGCTCCGTTTTCCACCAAGAATCCATCAAACTCTTGCCTTCTGGGCCTGTTAAATACATCATAATTTACTGGTGAGGCAAACCCTTCCGCATCCACTTTCCATTGAAATCGTTTTTGTCTCACTACTGACAATACACTATCCGTGTCCCGTTTATAGAACTCCGAAAAGCCGCCAGCCAAATCCTGTGCCGTAAGCAGAGGAGATGTCGCTTGAATCAATACGAAATTATCAAACTCATGTTCCTCCGCGAATTCCATCATAGCCGACTCCGTAGAGGCAAAATCCGATGCATTGTCGGCGCTCCTTCCGATAACTCTTACTTTATCCATTTTAAAGCTTCTGACTATTGCTGCTATTTCTTGACTATCCGTCGCTAAATAAACCGTGTCGATATCTCTGCATTCGCTGGCCGCTTTAGCTGCCCAATACACCAATGGTTTTCCGGCCATTTCGCGTATATTTTTCAATGGGATAGACTTGCTTCCTCCACGAACCGGTATGAACGCCACATTCATTTCTTTTCCTCCGATATCCGATACTTCAGTTTTTCTCTTTGTACCATCTCAACATCCAGTATTTCTTTTTCCTTATATGTAAGAGCCTTATATGCCGCCATCAAATCCCTTTTCAATTTTCTGAGGCCATCCGGTTCCAAAGAAGCCGCATGATCTGTACCTTTCCAGGTCCTGTTCAGCGTATAATGCCTCTCTATAATTGATGCCCCAAGTGTATAAGCTGCCACATCTACAGCAATCCCATTATGATGGCCGGAAAACCCTATCCGTTTTACTATGCCCTCATATGTGTCCCTTATGCGCGTAATTTCAAGCAGACATGCATCCTCAAATGATATGGGATATCCTGACGTACATATATAAACCACAAGATCCTTATGGCGCTTTCTGTCCTCAAACAGCTTTATAAGCCTTTCCTCTTCTCCATATGTTGTCATACCAAGCGAAACATGTATTTCTCCGCCGTAATTATCACATAGCCACCCTAACATTTCATAATGATTATTGCATGCAGAAGGCACCTTAATAAATTTCGGATTCAAACCTGCAATTTCTTTTGCGGAAGTCAAATCCCATACGGAAGAGCTATATATAATATTCATTTGTTCACATAGCTCTTTCAGCTCTCTATGTTGATCCGCATTAAATTCCAGGAACTCCCGATGCTCGCCATATGTTTTTCCATAGGAGCACTCCGGATGCGGATGTGGTGCGTTCCGCTGTTCTAATGTCAGTAATTCATTGTTGCATCTTTTCTGAAATTTCACGGCATCTACCTTGCAATAAATTGCCGCAGCCTCTATCATTTCTTTTGCAATATTTATATCCCCTTTATGATTACATCCTATTTCTGCCACCACGAAAGGCTCTATGTATTGCATCGCTTTTCCCTCCTTCATTTTCCGGTCTACACTGAACCCATGAAAAAATTTCTATAATTCTCTTCTGCATGCTTTTCAAACAGATAATCCGATACACCTTCCATTATCTTTTCTATATTTTTTTTGTTTTTATCTCTATCAAATTTCCTTTCCAGCTGTTCCAGATTCCTCACTTTTCCAAAGTTGATTCCTTTGCATACATCTATTTTTTCTTCGGATTTTGGTATATATCGGTAACACATTTTCCTATAATACAATGATTCGGCATATGCCGATGTATTTGCACATATGCTAAATTGTACTTTCTCCAGAAAATCCACCAAAGAATCTTTTCTATTTCCAGCTATATATGAACTCTTATCAATATATTTGGCATAATCCCGGAAATGTACGTCTGATGGGTGCAATCTCAGAATGTATTTATATCCATATTTTTTTGCAAACACATTCGCCATACGAATCATCTCTATATTTTCGTTTATATACTGCTTTTCATCCGTGCCGCGAGTCAGTACACCGAATACCTTTTCATCCGGATTCTTTAAGTGCTTTTGCTTCTCTCCTATTCTGTTTATTGGCCCAAGTACTTTTATCTTATCCCTGTCCATTCCATAGCGAATTGCCATATCCCGGGTATAATTTCCCCAGGCCAAAAAATAATCCGATACGGAATACCTATAATCAATATATTTATAGGAACCGTTGATGATTGCATGATGGAATGTCGCCGTTTTCAGTCCTGTCTTTTTACACAACTGTACAATCATATTGTCAATTGGAAATATATCATCGAACACCGCGACTATCTTAATCCCATTCCTCCTTTTGTTAAACTCAGAGAATACGTAATCTGCCTCGGCATGATAGATATACATATACAGTAATATCATCTTTTTCTGCAGCAGCGTTATCCGCAATTTCCTCATCTGCCAAAACCATACGAATATCACAGATAACTTTACACCGTTATAAACGCTTCTGTCCTTGACCGCTTTCATGACATATTTGTCTTGAAATAACCCTGTCAATCTCACAAACATCTCTGTCTGGTCTGGACGACCTATATTGTAGCTGCTCAATATAAAACATGGGATGTCTTTGGAGCCGCAGTCGAATCGCAGGTCATACTTTCCGATATTGCCTAAACGCTCTTTTAGTTCCCTATATTTTTCCAGATTCCATTCTTCACGCAGCGCAAGGACAGCACATAGTGCTGTCCCCATTTTTAAATTTTTGCATCTCCAGAAATGGATTTTATCCAGTTCCCGAATCAGTGACTTCTTATGAGTCACTTTCAGACCTTTAATTCCATCCATAGCGCATTCGCCCTATTCCATCTTCAAACTTTTTAAACCTCAGCATGGCCTTTGATTCCCACATACCATAAAGTATCCGCTAATCCAAGACCAACTAATTCAGCCGCATAAGCATCATTCAATTCCTTTCCATTAAATTCATTCCATTTCATGTGTCCTCCCGGCTTTCTTTCCGCCAGCCAATATAAATGGTTTGACAGGGAATAGCGTTGAATCTGCGTGTTGGACTTTACACGAAAACCGTTTCTTTCCATCACACTCAATAATGTATCCGAATTGAACAATACTACATGTTTGCTCCAATAGGTAAAGTCTTCAAATGCCTTGCACCTATATTTCGATATTAAGGCATCATCAGCATTTGGTGTTTCGCATACCAGTATCCCACCAGGATTCATGATGCCATATAGATCTTCCAGCATTCTGTCCGGATTATTAAGGTGCTCTATTACCATAAACATACAAACTACATCATATTTTCCATTTATCGCACTTAATGATTTATATACTTCAATTCCATCTTTGGCAATATTGTCCCGGGCTTTATCCATCAATTCAATTCCCACAGCTCTGGCAGCTTCCCCTCTGATTCTCCTCAAGAAACCGCCGTTTCCACACCCAAATTCCAGTATGCTCTTTCCCCTACAAACATCTCGTAAAGCCCTATATCTTCTGTCATCATCCTTCCTCGTTTCATCAATCCACGTTTCCCATGTCTTATTCTCAACCTTATTCACTTGGACATTATATGCCTCTCTAAGCATTCCGCCATCCGAATAATCCTGCTCCGTATTACAATCCTTGCTACTGAGTTGCACAAGGCCACATTTTGAGCAACGGAGCTCATCAATATCCGCATTATCCCTTGTCCCTTTATGGATACACTCAAATTCATTGCTTCCACAATTCAAGCACTTACAATCATTAGCTGTCAAGATTTTCTGCCCTCCCAAAATCCTCTCTCTTGTTAATCAAATCAACCAATTCTTATTATTACTGCTGCACGCAATCTTTTTGATGTCCTCATTCAATATTGATGTCATGCATCTTCCCCCTATCGTGTTCAAATGTGTAATATCATGATAGAAGTGATTGTTTTCAGATATTTCCGCTCTATTTTTATAATTAATGAAATAAACACCA
>DNJW01000329.1:0-747 GCA_003488965.1 Lachnospiraceae bacterium
CATACCTAACCTAAATTCGTTACAGATTAAAATAAATCTTCAATATTTATAATAGAAAAGATCATTTTCTCGCAGGCACCCTTCAATTATTTCACATGCACTTGAATAGTCACATTTAAAAAACTCTCTATCTGCTCTAATTCGATACTCGTCCAATACTTGATGCACGACTCTCTCAGCTTCTTTACTATCCTTTACCCGGAACACCTTCCTCGGCGAATATGGAAAAACAACTCCCGTTGCCGCATTTATTTCCTGACATCTTTTCAAAACATTTCTCGTTGTCATCCCTATTTTAAGTAAATCTTTTTCTTCTCTTCTGGATAGAATATAAATATATTCATCCGTATCATCCGAATTTATGTTAAATTCAAGGAACTTTTTTGCATATAAAGCAAAATTTGTATCTTTTATATGTAATGATATTTTCTTCACCTCATTCATGTTTCCGCTTTTAGCCGAAGCCCTCAGACCAGATAGCAATCTCACTATATTCGAACACTCTTTATAGCTTGGATAATCAAAATACATATATGTTGTAAACCAATCCCATTGATCCTGACGTATAATCCGATTGAAAAGACCTTTCACCAAGCTAATTTCATTACAAATATCAGTATTCTTTTTGATTGACTGTTTATCAACATAAATTAAGACATATTTCAAAGCAGTTTTATTTCTATTAAGCGTTTCAGGTTTAAATGGTGCTGCACCGAATCCCCATTTTTTTATTTCTGCCATAATACC
>DNJW01000329.1:1038-2029 GCA_003488965.1 Lachnospiraceae bacterium
TTTTATTTCTGCCATAATACCCAACTCCTCGAAATACTTTTTACGATTACCAACTATGATTCTTTTCCAGTTTTCGTATATTGTCAACCAACCTATCAAAAGTTACAATTTTTGTATTTTTTCTTTCATACATACTCTGGCTCCGGACTTCCAAAGCCACTGGTGTCATCAGATCCCTTCTGCCGACAACAAGATAATAATAGATTCTATATACCGGTACATCTATCCCATATTGTATAAGGCCAATGTTTCTCAAAAAGTAATCCCTATTCTTATCCATCCACCGTTTCCAGTCTTGTATTTGAGTTAAGCCTTTCCGTACACTATCACTTTCTGTATTTCTTGTTTGAATAAGATATTCTGTATTTGCTTTTTCAAACTCAATTAGTACGATGCTATATCCGTCAGAATTCTTTCCTATCAGCATATAATCAACTGCAAATTCGTTTCCAAGCTCCTGCTCCGGAAATAAATAAGCGTCATGGTGCCCAAAATTATAATCTACAAATATCGAACCGGGGATAAACCATTTCTTATTTTGCTTTATATATTGCTGGATTTCCAATTCATTTTTGCATTTATATATAATATTTTTGAATTTTTCAGCCTCTGACTCAAAATCAAACTCGTTTTTATATTCTCTCAGATGCAGAAAGTTATTAGGAAATAACGATCGCTTATGCCAAATAAACTCTCTTATCTCTTTATCCGGATGGGAAAATCTAGGAAATCCGCGATTGTTCTTTGGCCCTTTGGTAGCTTCATACGCTAATTCCGCTTCATACGCTCTTTTTTCTTCCTCACTTAAAAAAATATTATAATCTCTATCTTGTAATCTCATGCTAATCGCTCCCGACAACACATTTTCCACTGGCTTTCAGCCTTTTTCTGCTTTTAAGTATAGCAGAAAAAGGCTGCCCCCTCAATCGGAAACCATCAAAAATTGTCGAAATCCGCCTGCGTTGCCAATTCCACATACGCCTCCGGACAC
>DNJW01000329.1:2319-2989 GCA_003488965.1 Lachnospiraceae bacterium
ATCATTCCGGCTCTCCACATACATATCATTCACCATCCCGATAGTAAGCAAATCTAAATCCCGGATAGAAAGCCCCAGCTGCACGCACCGAAGCAGGAACAGCGGCGTTGTCATTGGCCGGTCTGTTGGGCGAAGTTTTTTTTAGCCTCCGCATCCGTCCTCACATTCAGCCCCCACAGCTCGATCAGCTTCGGCAGCACCTGGTAAATGGAGAACGTCCCGAACCCGTCCAGCCATTCCTCCGGCGTATCCGGGATAGAACCGTCCGCGTGCTTCGCCATCACATAGGCGATGTTCTCAAACATTTCCAACGAGAACAAGTCCAGATTGGAGTTTCCCTCGTCCTCCTTCCCCACCGCCTTCTCCAATGCGCTCAGATCCTTATAGATATCCCTCTGGAACTTCAACCGGTAAATCCGGGGGATGGCGGCAGAGGCGCGGAACGCCACCTCCCGTCCGTCAATCTCTATCATCTTCGTCATGCTCATACCGTTTCCTCCCCGCTCTCATTTCCGCTTTCCGGCGCAGCCGCAGGCATATACACCGCCGAGTACCAGCCCTCATAGACCGCCGCATCCGTGGTATCCCCGGTCTTCGCCTTCACCATGCCGCCCGGCAGCGGCGTTGCCTTTACCGTGAGCGTCTCCGTCTGCACCTCCCGGCTCTCCTC
>DNJW01000178.1:0-4053 GCA_003488965.1 Lachnospiraceae bacterium
TCTCGGAATCCTGAGTGATTATAGCCAGTTATCGCTGGCAACGAACATTGAAAAGTAAATATTATCCAAAAGAAATAAAAATGGATATGGAAAATAGACATAACTGTCGCTATGTTTGCAAAAATGATATATAATAATTAAGGGGTTATGCCACTTCTAAAATCAACTTTTGCAGGGTAGATTCAAAGGGCAAATCCCATGCATCCAAATGCTGAAGCATGAGGATGTGATAAAGGCGGCAGTACCACATCTTAGTCGAGCGGTGTCTGCCGCTTTCTAATTTAAAGTCTATTTTCTCACGTTTATTGGAACGTTCTGCTGAGGTTCTGGCGTTATATTCCATTTTCCATTCCTCACTGTTACGGGGCGGAAAGTTGATCAGTCTTGGATTGTCTTTCATAGCAAGATGAACGGTTCTTCCGTATTTCGAATCTGAACAGGGATTTTCACAGGAACAGCCATATTTTCTGCTGGCAAGTGGGCAGCGATATTTTAATCTTGCTTTGGATGGTTCAGAACCGTCCCGGTTCATTTTCCTGCCTGCTTTGCAAACAGGGATGCCATCTTTACCAATGGTAAAGTCATCTTTGTATTTTACTTTGATTCCACGTTTTTCATTTAGATCAATAAATGGCTGGATACGGTTCTTGCGGCAATAGGTATAATAAGCCATTGCATCATGGGCGGAATCCAAAATCCATTTACTGATATGAAAATCCGGCAGGAAGTTTTTCATTCTGAAATATGCTTCCAGAAACCCGTGGGAATCGTGTTTGGAAGCGGGATTCAGAAGAGGAAAGATGGGCAGGTCACTTTCAGAGTTGGCGGCGACCAGCATATAAAGGTCATATCCATGATAAAAACAGTCTCTGGAAGAATCCCATCCAATATCACAATCCGGCTGGGAAAAATAACGATCGCAGTCGCAATCCGTAATGCCTTTATCGGAACAGTTACAGACACGGTGTTTGCGTTCCCGTGCGGAAGTGACAAAGGGTGTCCCATCACCGGCAATGGAAAGATCAGAGGCATCAATCAATCCCCGTTCCACAGACTGGCTTAGGAATTCCTTATTGTAGATTTTAAAAAGGGAACGGTATGGCTGGTCATCAATAGAAAAAGACCCAGACTCCAGTTGTTTCAATAACTGGTCAACAGAGATCTTTTCGATAGATTCTGCCTTGGTACCTTTCAGTTTTGGCTTTTTCACTTTTTTCCTTTTGACAGGATGCACATGAGGGAAAAAATCAGAAGAATCAGAATCCCAGAGCCTGTCTAAAAAGTCATAGAAAGTTCCGACACCTGGAGTATCACCAAACTCAAAGCCGCTAAGGATGGCATAAAGAGGATTGATCTTTAACTGGGCAGCCCAGTCGGTCAGGGAATACACCTTGAAATCAATAGACAGCAGATAGGAACGCTGCATACAGGAAGGAGTTCTCGGTTTTGGTCCAAAGACAGAATACTTACTGCGGAGAAGATCATCTGTATAGGATAGATCAAGAGCCCAGAAACGTTCAATAATATCCCAAGCAGAACGGGGAATAGCACATGGATCCGGATAATATTTACGGAGATTTTCAATAACAAAGTTCTGATAGGCGGCATGGCCGCCGGAATTAACAGGTAACATAGAAATCGCCCTCCAGTCGAAAAAATAAAATATATTCAATCGGCTTCGCCGCAAATTTTGAGCGATTTGTCAAGCCTTTTTTGACAAAAAAAGTGGGGGATTTTAATAAAAATGGAATCTGAAAGCCTTGGTTTTACTGGGCTGAAGATTCCGAGAGATTATAACACAAAATGGAGGTACAAAAACTATGGCAACAATGATTTCAAACAGTGGACATGATGAAAACGGCAGATATTCCGGAGGTGCTGCCGGAGATCAGACGGGGACAGAATGGCAGGTTATTCCGTGGTACAACAGGCCGTGGAATTGTGTGCTGCGGCATCCGAAAGCGTCTGTGCGTAAACTGATTGCGCAGCTTGCGAAAGAAGCAGCAAACAATAATAAAATCGGGTACGATCAGAACCAGCGCGAAACATTCTGGGAGCAGCTTAAAAAGGTGGGCTATTATCCGTCAAAAATCACGGTAAAGTGTGAAGCGGATTGCAGCGCGGGTGTATGCGCGATTGTCCGGGCAACAGGTTATTTGCTGGGAGATACGAAACTGCAGAAGCATTCCGGGACCTATACCGGAAACATGAGGGCAGCGCTGAAAGCAGCAGGATTTGAAGTGCTGACAGCAAGTAAGTATCTGACAAGCGGGGACTATCTGCTTACAGGTGACATTCTTCTGAATGACGGGGCGCATACAGCAACCGTTGTTTCTGACGGAGCAAAGGCAACGTCTGGCGGCAGCGCGTCCGGCGGTACATCCGGCGGAAGTGCAGCAAACGGCGAACAGACATACAAAGTAAAAGCAGGGGACACGCTTTCAAAGATTGCTGCGGCTTATGGGACTACATATCAGAAGCTTGCAAGTTACAACGGGATTGCAAACCCGAACATTATCAATGTGGGGCAGATTATCAAAATCCCGGCATCCGGCGTTACAACCTATACAGTGAAAAAAGGTGACAGCTTGTGGGCGATTGCGGCAGCAAAGCTGGGAAATGGCACGCGGTACAATGAGATTAAAACAATGAACGGGCTGACAAGCGATACAATCCATGCGGGCCAGGTCCTTAAAATCCCGGCAAAATAAGAATGGAGGTAAAAGGCATGAATGATATTGTTATTCTTGCAATACAGTTGGGTATTACAATCGCAGCTTTTATTATCGGGAAATATGTATTCCCGAATGTACCGAAATCTGTAACGGAAAAGCTGAATACACTTTCTGCATGGGCGGCGCAGTTTGTAGTATGGGCGAAACAATTCATGCAGTCGCAGAGCGGGGAAGAGAAGATGGCGGCAGTTGTACAGAAATTAAAAGAAATTGCAGATGAAGCAGGGCTGGAAGTGACGGAAGATCAGTTGCGGGCTATTGCGCAATCTGCTTATAATGCAATGAAAGCCGGAGAAAAAGAAGCTGATATTGCAATGGCGCAGCCATTGGAAGCGGTGCAGGCAGCCGCGCCGACAGTGAACATTTATACAGGCGTACAAAGCAGTACAGAGGACGTGACGGCAGTAGCAACGGACAATGTACCGGAGGGAGCGCTTGAAACGAATGAAGACGGGACAATCAACGCATACAATGAAGATGGGGAAAAGGTAGGAACAATTCCCATTGACGAAGCAGAAACGGCAATGCAGAACGTTACAAAGATTGTGATTGAACAAGGCGGCAAATAAGGACGATTGAGCCGCGCAGAAAAAACAGGCAGAAGCCCCGTGGGTGAGAAAATGGACACCTACGGGGCTTTTTTGACGTTACGGGGCAAATTAGAGGGGCTTATAAGTGTATTTAATACCATTTTCAATGGCTACGATTGTGTCAAGACACTTTTTATAACACCCGTTTTCCCCTATCTTGCGGGCTTTTTGTTCTGCTTCTGACTTGCTTCTGGCGTTCACATGAAGCCAGCGGAGCAGACAACCGTTTTCATCATGTATTGTAATAGTAAAAGATTTATTCGGGATTTTCTTTAACTTGCCGCTACCATTACAGCAATAGCAGGGTCCGATAGAACCAGACTTGTATATATATTTACCCGAACCTTTACACTTGCCACAAGAAACAATTTCAAATTTTGCCATTTCTTTCACCTCTTCTTCCTGTAGGGGCGGGAGAATCGCCCCAGTTATCCGGCTTATGCAGAAAGCATGGGAGCCATTGAATACTGACCCAGCGGGAAAATTGTTTCGGTATCGCGGTATTCAGAAGCTTTCTTGCTGATACGGCATTTTTTAACTTCCTTACCGTCTGTAATGGTGATAGTCTGGGCTGTTCTTGCAGTAACGGTGTATGTCCAGATGCAATCATGGTTACAAATACTTCTCATACTGTATTCCTTGCCGATTTCAAATTTTTTCATTTTGATTTCACCTCATTTGAATATTTGCTTTACTTACTTTGTACTTATATTATATACTTACGGAAG
>DNJW01000178.1:4260-5107 GCA_003488965.1 Lachnospiraceae bacterium
TATTATATACTTACGGAAGTATAAAATCAATAGGCAAAATAGCTAAAGTTACGGATGTATATTTGTAAGTTTTTTATACTTCCGTAAATTAAAAAAATATGTTACAATCCATAAAAAAGAAAGGGAGTGTTGAAAATGTCAGATCAGCAGGAAGAAAAGAAGAAATGGAATATCCCCAGAGGGGCGGCAGCTAACAGGGCAAAACAGAAATACAGGGGTGCAAACTATGACAGGGGAGAGCTTGCACTTCCAAAGGGAATGAAAGCAAAGGTAAAGGAAGCGGCACAGGAGCAGGGGCAGTCTTTTAATGCTTATGTGGAGCAGGCAATAAAAGAAAGATATTTGCGGGACACAGGGGAAGAAATGGAATGGCAGAAGGAGCAATAAAGGACGCTTTGCAATGCTGAAAAAAGATTGTAAAATACGGATAAAGCACTTGACATTTTATACTTACGGAAGTATAATAAAGACAGTTAAGGAAGCAATAAAACCTTAATGAATATGGCAAGGGAAAGGAGAAAAGATGCAGGACAATATGACAGATAAGCAGTTTGACAAAATCCTCAAAATGGTATCAATGATACTGGACGGATGCAAAGACCTTGATGAAGCAAAAGAAAAGGTTGCGGAGCTGTTAGAGGACCAGAAAAAAGAAAAGTCTGCTGAATAAGCAGACCGGGCATAACAGAGGGGCGGCGGGCTTGCCACCAAAGCCCCACCTGTTATTTATAATGATAGCAGGGGAGATAAGGTAAGTCAAGACTGCAAAATGGAAAATTAAAAATGAAATGCCCCGGCAACGCTGGGAACATTACCGGGGCGAGTGCAACGTATATCATACCAGATA
>DNJW01000178.1:5417-11276 GCA_003488965.1 Lachnospiraceae bacterium
ACCAGATACAACATACCGTCTGCAGTGTTATTGTAGCACTTAAAAGCGGGCAATAACAGGAAATGATTTTAAAAAGCTATTCTGCATCAGAAGCAGAAAGCTTTTCCTGCAATGCTTGATAGTCTGCTTGTAACTGTTCGTACTTAATCAGCAGATCATTATATAGTGTTTCATAATCAGCAGCGGCTACAGCAGGAGAAGAACCACCATAGGGGATAGTATAGGTAGACAAAATTTCATCCCCCATAAATTCTTTTATTTCAACCTCAATATCAGACTGGCTTTCAAGTTCGTATGAGAATAGATAACGGACTTTGCCGCCCGGTTTTAATTCTGTAGATGCGGGCTTACATTCCTTCCCTTTTGGCTGGGAATAACTATAATCATTAATTCCGACTTCCAGAGCAACGCCGTCTTGATAGAAACGGTTGGTAAATTGATTTGTGGGGTACACATTTTCAGTAGTAGTGTTTTCATACTCAATAAAAGTAACTAAATATTCTTTATCCCCGTAGGTATAAAATTCATAATCGACAAGATCATAAATACCATTTGGGCTTTCAACGTGCGGCAGCGCTGCAGTATCTTCTGCGTAGACAGGGAGAGATATACAGGCGGCAAGGAAAAAAGCGGGAATTATTTTTTTAATCATAAGTCAGACACCTTCTTTTCTGGAAGCTTATTTGGAAAGCAAAGCATTTACAATTTTATTGAATTTTTCAATAGAAATAGCACCACTTAGATATAATTCTTTGTAATGGTTTATGTCGGTCTGAATATTGTCTTTAAACGCCTTTGCTGCCTTGCGGTTTGTTTTAGGGAGATCATCAAGAAAACCGAGTTCGGCGGCAAGCCTGTACATATGCTTGCATGGTAGATTTCTGGCTCCAAAGTCAAAGCAGGTACAGCTATTAAGCGTTACATCATAGATACCGTCACTTCCGACGATTACAGCAGTTTCATTTTCAGCATTTACAGTGACGTTTTCGGATTTGATGCGCTGCGAAAACGCAATCCGTTTGATCTGTTCATAGTCGGTATGTACATTCTCATTCCAGTTCCCAAAGTTCATAGTAAAACCCCTTCCGTTAATTTGCGGCGTATGCCGTGCTTAAATTTTACAGCGGGGGGGGTACTGTCAATAGTTATTAGACACTTTTTACAGGGCGGAGGGGGAAGAGAAAATGGGAAAACATTTGAGCCATAGTGATAGAATAAAAATGGAAACGTTGCTTAATAAAGGACATTCAAAAAGGGAAGTTGCCGAGTATCTTCATGTACACAGAAGCACAATATATAGGGAGTACGACAGAGGAAAATATATACATAGAAATTCTGACTACACGGAGGAAGAACGGTACAGCAGCGATCTAGGGCAGCAGAAGCACGACTGGAACGAACAGGGAAAGGGCAAAGCATTAAAAATAGGAAATGACAGAGAATTGGCAGAGAGTATAGAAAATTTAATAGTGAACGAAAAGTACAGCCCGGAAGCTGCGTTGGCAGCGATTGAAAAGGGCGAAAAAGAATTTAAAACATCTATCAGCGTAAGGACTTTGTATAGATATATTGATAATGGAATTTTCTTGAAATTGACAAATAAGGACCTGCCGATCAAGGGGAAGAGGAAAGCACATAATAAGAAAGTGAAGGTTCAGAAACGGGCCAGTGCAGGCGAAAGCATAGAGAACAGACCGGATGAAGTAAAGGACCGGGAAATTTTCGGGCATTGGGAAATGGACACGGTAAAAGGCCAGCGCGGGACTACTAAATCATGTATGCTTGTATTGACCGAAAGAAAAACAAGGGATGAAATTATTGTAAAGCTGCAAGATCAAGGGGCGGCTTCTGTCGTTGAAGCACTGGACAGGCTGGAAAGAAAATGGGGTGAAATGTTTTACAAGGTATTCCGGAGTATAACGGTAGATAATGGCGTGGAGTTTTCGGACTATGAGGGCATGGAGAAATCAAGTCTAAAAGAGGGGAAACGCACGTTTGTTTTCTACTGCCATCCTTACAGCAGTTGGGAGCGCGGAACGAATGAAAATAATAATAGGCTTATCCGCAGACACATTCCAAAGGGTGAAGACTTTGACGATAGGACAGATGAAGAGATAGCCTATATTGAAAACTGGATTAATAATTATCCACGGGGAATATTCGAGTATAAAACCTCTGGTGAATTATTTGAGGAAGAGTTAAAGAAGCTGGCATAAAAAATTGAAAAACTTGTCGCAAAACTATTGACAAAATATAAAACTGGCAGGATTTGAAAAAATAACTTGATGAACCGCGTGATTTTGTGTATGATGGTATGAGTATTATTCGTGACGCAAAGCAGACAGAAATCCGTGCGGCACGAGAGATAAGATATTAAGAAAGGAAGGAAACAAATATGTATTTATTGACAGAGGGTGCGGCGGCATCTGGAACAAGCAGCATTCTGCTCCTCGTATTTTACGTGGTGATCATCGGCGGAGCAATGTACTTTATGGCGATCCGTCCGCAGAAGAAGGAACAGAAAAGAATTAACGCTATGCTTGCGGAGCTGGCTGTGGGAGACAGCGTCGTGACGACAGGCGGTTTTTATGGCGTGGTAATTGATATTACGGATGAAGATGTAATTGTGGAATTCGGAAGCAATAAGAACTGTAGAATTCCGATGCGCAAATCTGCCATTGCAGAAGTGGAAAAGGCAGACGCTGAATAATTGCAGCAGAATCAGACATAAGCTGGGGACATGGCAAATTCTGCTGTGTCCCCGTTTGTGCAAATGAATATAGGGCAGAGGAGTAAGAATTATGAATTATAAGATCGCAGTGATTCCGGGCGATGGTATCGGACCGGAAATTGTAGCACAGGCCAGAGAGGTGCTGGATGCGGCAGGGAAGAAATTTGGATTTCAGCTTGACTATACAGAGCTGCTGATGGGCGGAGCTTCGATTGATGTACATGGGGTGCCGCTGACGGACGAAACGATCGAGGCGGCGAAGGCGAGTGACGCAGTGCTTATGGGTTCTATCGGAGGGGATGCAAAGACATCTCCATGGTACCAATTAGAACCATCTAAGCGCCCGGAGGCAGGACTTTTGAAAATCAGAAAGGCCCTGAATCTGTTTGCGAATCTGCGCCCGGCGTACTTATATGAGGAACTGAAGGCGGCGTGTCCGCTGCGCGACGAGATCATCGGGGAAGGCTTCGACATGATGATTATGCGTGAACTGACCGGCGGTCTGTATTTCGGTGAGCGCAAAACAGTGGAGGAGAATGGGGTGCGCAGGGCAATTGATACGCTGACCTACGACGAAAATGAGATCCGCCGTATAGCACGGCGCGGTTTTGATATTGCAAGAAAAAGAAGAAAAAAGGTGACAAGTGTCGACAAAGCGAATGTGCTGGATTCCTCGCGCCTCTGGAGAGCGGTTGTGGAAGAGGTCGCAAAGGAATATCCGGATGTGGAGCTTTCACATATGCTGGTAGACAACTGTGCAATGCAGCTTGTGCGCGATCCGGCACAGTTCGATGTCATCCTTACGGAAAATATGTTTGGTGATATTCTTTCAGACGAGGCGAGCATGGTGACAGGCTCTATCGGAATGCTGTCCTCCGCGAGTCTGAACGAGACGAAATTCGGGCTGTATGAGCCGAGCCACGGTTCTGCGCCGGATATTGCCGGAAAGGATATCGCAAATCCGATTGCCACGATTTTGTCGGCGGCGATGATGCTGCGCTTTTCCCTGGATCTGGATGATGCTGCGGATGCTATTGAGCAGGCGGTAAAGCAGGTGCTCAAAGACGGTTACCGCACGGGCGATATCATGTCTGAGGGATGTACGCGGGTAGGCTGCCGTGAAATGGGTCAGCTGATTAAAGAACGGATCTGAGGGAGGAGAAACGATGAAAAGTGATGCAGTAAAAAAGGGGATGCAGCAGGCACCCCACCGTTCCCTGTTCAATGCGCTGGGAATGACAGACGAAGAAATGAGACGGCCGCTTGTCGGCATTGTAAATTCCTATAATGAAATCGTGCCGGGACATATGAACCTCGACAAGATCACCGAGGCAGTGAAGATGGGGGTTGCGCTTGCCGGCGGCGTACCGCGCGAATTCCCGGCGATTGCTGTCTGCGACGGTATCGCCATGGGGCATGTCGGTATGAAATATTCTCTGGTTACGCGTGATCTGATTGCGGATTCTACCGAGTGCATGGCAATCGCACACCAGTTTGATGCGCTGGTCTGCATTCCGAATTGTGACAAAAACGTGCCGGGACTTCTGATGGCGGCGGCCCGCATAAATATCCCGACTATTTTTGTCAGCGGCGGTCCGATGCTTGCCGGACACGTAAAGGGCGAAAAGCGCAGCCTTTCCAGTATGTTTGAGGCAGTCGGTTCCTTTGCGGCGGGCACAATGACGGAGGAAGACGTCTACGAATTCGAGTGCAAGACCTGTCCTACCTGCGGTTCCTGTTCCGGTATGTACACTGCAAACAGCATGAACTGTCTGACAGAGGCTCTCGGCATGGGACTTCCGGGCAACGGCACTATCCCGGCGGTATATTCTGAGCGTATCAAGCTGGCAAAGCTTGCCGGTATGAAGGTAATGGAGCTGCTGGAAAAGAATATCCGTCCGCGTGACATCATGACAGAGAAGGCATTCCGCAATGCGCTGACCGTAGATATGGCACTCGGATGTTCCACAAACAGTATGCTGCATCTCCCGGCGATTGCACATGAGGCAGGTGTGGAGCTGAACGTGGATATCGCCAATGAGATCAGTGCGAAAACACCGAACCTCTGTCATCTCGCTCCCGCAGGTCCGACTTATATGGAAGATCTGAATGAAGCGGGCGGTGTGTATGCAGTGATGAATGAACTGGATAAAAAGGGTCTGCTTTACACCGATCTGATCACAGCGACAGGAAAGACTGTGAAGGAAAATATCAGCGGATGTGAAAACCGCAATCCGCAGGTCATTCGTCCGATTGATCATCCGTACAGCACGACCGGCGGGATCGCTGTGCTGAAGGGGAATCTGGCGCCGGATTCCGGTGTGGTAAAGCGTTCTGCGGTAGTGCCGGAGATGATGGTGCACGAAGGCCCGGCGAGAGTGTTTGAGTGCGAGGAGGACGCTATTGAGGCGATCAAGTCCGGTAAAATTGTGGCGGGCGATGTCGTAGTGATCCGCTATGAGGGACCCAAGGGCGGCCCCGGCATGCGTGAGATGCTGAATCCCACCTCTGCCATTGCAGGCATGGGATTGGGTGCTTCCGTAGCTCTGATTACGGACGGACGCTTCAGCGGCGCTTCCAGAGGAGCATCCATTGGGCATGTGTCTCCGGAAGCAGCCGTAGGCGGACCCATTGCACTGGTAGAAGAAGGCGATCGGATTCGCATTGACATTCCGAACAACCGTCTGGAGGTTTTGGTATCCGATGAGGAGATGGCAGCACGTAAAGCGAAGTGGCATCCAAGAGAGCCAAGAGTAACTACAGGCTATCTGGCCCGCTACGCAAAGATGGTAACCTCCGGAAACAGGGGAGCGGTATTAGAGATTAAATAAGGAGATAGAATATATTTACGGATGAAATTATAATTACGGCCCACAGGGTGGACCGTAATTGATTCTATTAATCCTGAGAATGAAAACGAATACAGAACGGAGAGAAAGTATGCAGTTGACAGGATCTGAGATCATCATTGAGTGTCTGAAGGAGCAGGGCGTAGATACGGTCTTTGGCTATCCGGGAGGCGCAATCTTAAATGTATATGATGAATTATATAAACACAGCGATGAGATAACCCATATTTTGACCTCCCATGAGCAGGGGGCTTCCCATGCGGCGGACGGTTATGCCAG
>DNJW01000354.1 GCA_003488965.1 Lachnospiraceae bacterium
TTTTGTTTAGAAACATCCCATCCAAAATTTTGCAAAAAAACAAACAAGCAGAGGAATGCCGGACACGGAAGCGGGCAGGAGTAACATGCCGGGCTGAATTGTTACCGACAGACGCCAAACAGCATATCAAGAAAAAATTCTTGCAATATCATTGAACAGTACCAGTACCATTAAAATCATCAGAACAGCCATTCCTGCCAGATGAACCATTCCTTCCTTTTCCGGCGGAACGGGTTTGCCTCTTACTGCTTCAACCAGGAGAAAAACAAGACGCCCTCCGTCCAAGGCGGGAACCGGCAGCAGATTCAGAATTCCTAAATTTACGGACAGCAAAACTGCAATATTCATCATGGAAAGAATAATGCTGCTGATTCCGTATGGCTTTGCTTCCTCGTACGTATCCCCCACCAGCTGGGCTATACCCACAGGCCCTGCCACATCATCTTTTGACACTTGTCCGGCAAACAGCATACCTAAACTTTTAAAGGTAGAACTTACCCAATATTCCAGCTTATAAAAACCGTACTGAAACACCTCCAGCCCACGGCACTTAAAATATTCGCTGACTCCCGCAAAACCCATATAATACCGGCCCGCTGCACTGTCATATACCGGAGTTACCGTTACGCTTCCCTTTTCCCCGTCCCTGATATACTCTACCGTCAAATCTTCTCCGCGGTTTAGGGCAGAAATTAAGAATACCTGGTCGCCCAAATGAATTTTTTCCCCATTAATTTTTGTAATCCTGTCGCCGCTTTGCATTCCTGCTGCTTCCGCCGCGCTGCCGGGCAGTACATTCTGGATAACCGGACGGTTGGAACCGTCAAAAGCCACCACAATCAAAGTCAGGATATAGGCCAATATTAAATTGAACAAAGGTCCCGCCACCACAGCAGAAATCCTTGCCCATACGCTCGCCGAAAGAAAAGAGCCTTCTACCGCTTCTCCTTCTTTGGAAGCCACTCCGTCTTCTCCTTCAAACATACATGCCCCTCCAATAGGAAGTGCCTTCAGGCTGTATATCGTCTCGGCCTTTTGAAAATGAAATAAGGTCGGTCCCATGCCCACAGAAAACTCTTTTACATGTATGCCGTTTACCTTTGCCAGCAAAAAATGTCCGAATTCATGGGAAATCACAATCAGCCCGAAAATTAATATAAATAAAATTATTGTTACTATCAATTTATCACCCGCTTTATGAATTCATAGGTTTCCTGTTCCGTCTGAAGAATCTCGTCTACCGTAGGATTGCTTATCACTTTATGTCCTTCCATAGATGCCTCTATCAGTTCAGGAATCTGCATGAATCCTATTTTCCTTTCCAAAAATAAACTTACGGCTCTTTCATTGGCCGCATTATATACCGTAGGCATACTGCCCCCCAGCTTTGCCGCCCGAAAAGCCAGCTTTAATCCTGTAAAGGTTTCCAAATCCGGCTTTTCGAAGGTAATTGTCCCCAATTGGAAGAAATCTATCCTTTTCCCTTCCATAGGTCTCCTGTCGGGATAAAACAGAGCATATGCAATGGGAAGCTTCATATCCGGCATTCCCAGCTGCGCCATCACCGCCCCGTCCACATATTCCACCATGGAATGAATAATACTCTGCGGATGAACCACCACTTCTATCCTATCCAAACCTACGCCAAAAAGCCATTTCGCCTCCATGACCTCAAGGCCTTTATTCACCATAGTTGCGGAGTCCACCGTAATCTTTTTTCCCATTGCCCAATTAGGATGTTTCAAGGCATCCTCCACCTTTATATTTTTCAATTCTTCCTTTGTCCTTCCCCGGAAAGGACCGCCGGATGCCGTCAGAAGTATTTTTTGTATCTGTTTTGCATTTTCCCCGTTCATCGACTGGAAAATTGCACTGTGCTCGCTGTCTACCGGTAAAATAGACACTCCCCTTTTTTCTGCCAGAGGCATAATAATATGCCCTGCCGTCACTAAGGTTTCCTTATTTGCAAGGGCAATCGTTTTTCCGCTTTCAATAGCCGCTATCGTCGGCCGTATTCCAATCATGCCCACAATCGCCGTTACCAGTACCTCCATTTCCTCCATAACGGCAATTTCCAAAAGCCCTTCCATACCGCATACTATTTTCACATCTATGTCCGCAACTCTTGCCCGCAAATCCCCGCATGCCTTTTCGCTCCACATCGCTGCTATACGGGGAGAAAATTCCCGGATTTGTTTTTCCATCTCATCCACATTGCTCCCCGCTGCAAGAGCAGTTATTTTTAAATCCGGGTTCTTTCTTACAATTTCCAATGTCTGTGTTCCGATAGAACCGGTAGAACCCAAAACTGCTATCCTTTTCATCCATTCCTCCGTTCTGTCTGCCAAATATTCCATTTCCGTCAGGATTTGGAACAAGCTGCTATCTGCGGCTTTTTATTTCATAAGAAGAAGAGCCAGCCCATAAATCATAGGCGCCGTAAAAATAACGCTGTCAAAACGGTCCATAATCCCTCCGTGTCCCGGTATCAGATGGCCGTAATCCTTAATGTTGTGATTTCTTTTGATAGCAGAAGCCGCCAAATCTCCAATCTGGGAAATCACTGCCCCCGCACCGCTGATAACGGCAAATACCCATGTAATTTCCTGCTCCGGCACCAATCTTTCTACTATAAAATAGCCGTAAACCGCTCCAATCAGCACCGAACCGGCAACTCCTCCTATTGCCCCTTCTACTGATTTCTTCGGGCTCAGTTTTGGCGTCAGTTTATGCCTGCCGATTAAAATTCCCGTCAAATAGGCACAGCTGTCGCAAACCCAGGAACTGATAAAAATCATCCATACAAGATAGATACCGTATCTTAATTCCCTTGTTTTGTAAATAAAAGAAAACATAACCGGCCCATAAACAAAGCTGAAAAAAGCCGTCATCACCTGAAATGACTGATATTTGGGAAAAGTGAATACATAGACCACCATAAGGGCAATCATGGTAAGCAAAACAGCAAGCATCTGTGCCTCCTGGGAATCTGTAAATGCAACCAATCCATAATAGGCAGCAATACCCGCCATACCCGTTGCCTCCAATATATTCACTTTCTGACCATCCGCATGAATACCGCACGCCTTGCTCAGTTCATGATATGCAACAAAAGATATAAATAAAAGCACTGCCGCCAGCAGATATCCTCCTCCCAGCAGTGTTACAAGCGCAATTACGACCAGCACTACACTGCTGAGCAACCGAGTAAAAAACATATCCTTTTCCTCCTAACTCTATACTGCCCCATACCTTCTGTCTCTTTCATTATATGCTTCTATGGCTTTTATCAATTCTTCTTTTGAAAAATCCGGCCAAGGCACGGACGTAATATAAAATTCTGTATAAGCAAGCTGCCATAGCAGAAAGTTGGACAGTCTCAGCTCCCCACAGGTTCTAATCAGCAGGTCCGGATCCGGCAAACCACAGGTATCCAGCATTGTGCCGAACCATTCTTCCGTAATATCCTCTTCCTTTAACTTTCCTTGGCTTAAGAGAGCCGATGCTTTCTTTACCGCCCTTACAATTTCATCCCTGCTTCCATAATTCAGCGCTATCTGAAAATGAAGACCATCATTATTTTTCGTCGCATCTTCCAATTCTGCAATTCTAACTTGTATATCACTGTCCAAACCGGTCTTATCACCCAGTATCCTGACGCACATTCTGTTTTTTTCCGCTGTTTTCAAGCAAGTCTTTAAATAGTTACGCAGCAGTTTCATTAAAGCATCCACTTCATCCTTAGGGCGTTTCCAGTTCTCCGTAGAAAAAGCATACACGGTCAAATACTGTATTCCCATCTTATACGCTTCCTCGCAAATCGTTTCTACCGTTTTCGCTCCCTGCACATGCCCGTAATTTCTTGGCATTCCTTTCCCTTTCGCCCATCTACCGTTGCCGTCCAGAATAATTGCTACATGATTCGGAATATTCAAATGTTCCAGCATTTCATCATCCATGCCCTTTCCTGAAATTATTGTTAACGACATTAAAAATTTCGTTTACTATATATACTGCTCCAAAATGATACTGACGGTCAAAAGGGACAACACGATTTGCCTCGTCTGTCCCTGCTATTCCCTAAAACTATACCGTAAGAATTTCTTTCGATTTTTCGTCCACCAGCTTATCAATTTCCTTAATGAATTTATCTGTCATTTTCTGCAGTTCATCTCCCAGCTGCTTAATCTGGTCTTCTGAAACATCTTCTTTTGCCAGCTTCTTAAAAGCATCATTCCCGTCCCTTCGTATATTGCGGACAGCCACTTTTCCTTCTTCTCCCTTTTTCTTTACTTCCTTTACCAAATCTTTTCTGCGTTCTTCCGTAAGTTCAGGGAATACAAGACGGATAATAGAACCGTCGTTAGAAGGTGTAATTCCTACGTCAGAAGACATAATTGCCTTCTCTATTTCTTTTATCAGAGACTTTTCCCAAGGTGCTATCTGAATCATCCTTGCCTCAGGTACCGTAATGTTTCCTACCTGCTGTATCGGCGTAGGAGTTCCGTAATAATTTACCTTAATTTTATCCAGTACATGGGGATTTGCCCTTCCTGCGCGGATAGTTGCATAATCCGAAGCCAGATAATCCACTGTTTTTTTCATCTTTTCATCATAAACTTTTAATCTTTCATCCATAGCATAACCCTCCCGGACAGTTATTTTTAAACCGTTACTTTTGTTCCAGTAAATTTACCGTTTACCGCATTTACAATACTGTTTTCTTCGTTTAATCCAAATACCCACATCGGCATCTTGTTCTCCCTTGCCAGAATAGACGCCGTCATATCCACTACCTGAAGGTTTTTTGCAATTACTTCGTCAATAGTAACCTCATCATATTTTTTTGCATCCATATTGGTTCTCGGATCTGCATCATAGACACCGTCCACTGCCTTTGCAAGCAGAATAACATCTGCCTCCACTTCGACCGCACGTAAGACAACTCCTGTATCTGTAGAAAAATATGGATGTCCCGTCCCTCCGGCAAAAAAAACAATTTTTTCCTGACTAAAATATTTATCCGCCTTATCCTTGCTGAACAGTTTTGTAAATGCTCCACAGACAAAAGGGGTAAGTATTTCCGTCTTCATTCCAACAGAACGGAAAATCTCCGACACATAAATGCAGTTCATGACCGTGGCAAGCATTCCTATCTGGTCCGCTTTCACCCGGTCAATCGTCTCGCTGGTCCTGCCTCTCCAGAAATTGCCGCCGCCTATCACGATGCCCACCTGAACACCACTGTCCACTATTTCTTTCACCTGCCTTGCCACCGCCGTCACTGTGGGCTCATCAAAACCCATTTTCTTATCCCCGGCCAGCGCCTCGCCGCTAAGCTTCAATAATATTCTCTTCATCATCCGCCAACTCACTCCTACTCTGTAACAGTCCCTTACTGCTGCTTCCTATTCTTCTTCACATCATTAAAGAACGCTGACGGGCTGATATCTGCATAGCACTGTGAACACATACCCTC
>DNJW01000402.1 GCA_003488965.1 Lachnospiraceae bacterium
CACTGTGTTTCGCAATTACCTATTTATTAATGGACATGTCCGCCGGCGTGAACATCACCATCTATAAAAACAGTATAATATGGATAATTCCTGCACACAATGGAAGCTCCGTTAACTATTGCTCCGTTTTTCTTAACCTGCGGTTAAGACGTTTCTGCCCAAATCTCTTATTTTTCCCCCGTTTGCCCGGATCATCTGACGCCAGCCCGCCTGAGCCGCCATTTTATATAAAACCCAGGGAAATGCCACTGATACATAACGGTTTCTCTGTGCTTTACCTTCCATTATATTTCCGGCAAGAACCTTCAATTCCTTATCAATAGGCGCCTTCGGACCTTTCCCTGACTTTGGAGACGGCATCATCGCCAGTCCGCCGCCTCCTCCTACACCAATTCCGCCGCCCCAGATATACCCTGCCTTAATGCTCCAGTTTTCCAGAATACTTAGCCCGGTTTCCGCCTGAATCCCTTCGTAAAAACCACAGTTTACAATACCGGAAATACACCTTTTTCTATCCTTTACATGGCTCTTTTCCAATTGCACCAGACAAGACAAAAGATGCGCCGGAATACCATCCACATAAAGAGGAAATGCAAACACCCATGCATCCGCATGCTCCAGTTTTCTCAGCCCTTCTTCAGAAATACATTCTTTATGCATCCCGGCTTCCGTTATCTGAACTTCCTTGGGGAAAAATTTTCTCAAATCCTCCAAAAGGATGCCGCTGGCACTATTATTTATTTTCGGGCTTCCGTTAATCAATACGACTGTCATAAAACCATACCCCCCAATTCCTCTGCCGAATGATAAAAATAAACCCCCTTTACCAGGCCGTCATAATTATCTGCATTCGCCTCCATAATATTCTTTGCTGTTTTCTTTTCCTCTTCCGTAATATCCTCCCCGTAAAAATATGCGGACAGCGAAATCACATTTTGATATCTTCTCTTATGATGCATCTCGCCTTTACGGATTACAAAATCCGGATGCACATAAGAAATTGCCCTGTCCTGCACATTTTTCACAAAAGGGCTCACACTGCCGTAACAGCATCGGCTGACCAGAATCAGCTCCTTACATTTCCCCATCTCCATGCCTATATTTTCATAACCGTCATGAATCACACACTTTCCCGGCGTCTTGACCCAGCATCCAAAGCATCCGGTACAATGATGGATATTCCCCTCCGGTTTTATAATCCTATGCTCCCCCTCCACCGGAATATTAAAATCCTCTATATCTGTAATTATTAGTTTCATGACTTCCCTCCTCATGTAAACATGTGAATCAATCTATTATATACAAAAACATATTCCTAATCTCCTTGTCAATACCAGAATTTTCTTTTACTGAAACGGTGCTGCCGGACGGACCTTTTGACCCCATCATCAAACGATTGGGATATCGAAAGTCCTAAAACAAGGGAAACAGCCTAAATCCGGCACCCGCAACTGCCGGTTGACAAATTGACTGCTGCTGTTTTCTTGTATGCAACAGTTTAAAATGATAATTTATAGCCAGCCGCAATAGCAGCAGCTGCATATCTGTATTACGGCAATCCGCAAAGCATTTTGCTCTTGTGCAAAAGTCCGCAAACATATAAAATATATTAGAGAGGAGATTTCAAATGATTTTAGCAGACAAAATAATTCTTGAACGAAAGAAAAACGGCTGGTCCCAAGAAGAACTGGCAGACAAACTGAAGGTTACCAGACAGGCAGTTTCTAAATGGGAGGGTGCGCAGTCCACTCCCGACTTGCAAAGGCTTCTCGAAATGAGCAGACTGTTTGAAGTATCCGTAGATTATCTGATTAAGGATGAAATAGAGACCGAAGAGCATCTTCCCGGCACCTCAAAACCCGACACAGCCATCCGCCGGATCAGCTTAAATGAAGCCAGTCAATTTCTGCAGATTAAAAAGGAAACGGCACCTAAAATTGCATCGGGAGTTACATTATGCATTTTATCCCCTATATGTCTGTTTCTTCTTGCCGGTCTCGCAGAGTTCCATAGGGTCTCTTTATCGGAAGACATGGCAGGCGGCCTTGGCATGATGGTACTTCTTGCTATAGTAGCCATCGCCTGCGGCATTTTTATATCATGCGGTGCGAAATCAAAACCTTTTGAATTTTTGGAAAAAGAAATTATCGAAACCGAATATGGCGTAATCGGAATGGCAAAAGAAAAAAAGCAGCAGTATCAGAGCACCTATACCAAATACAATATTATAGGAACCGTTCTTTGTCTGATGGGTGTGATCGCCTTATTTATGGGTGTCCTGTCCGAAGGCAACGGAATGATGGAAATCATATTTTTATGTCTTATGTTTGCCATCGTATCCATCGGCGTAAGATTATTTGTCATTGCCGGCATCATACAGTCCAGCTTTGATAAATTGCTGCAGGAAGGGGATTACAGCATTGCCAAAAAAACATCTTCCTCCATAAAGTCATCCATATCCGCCATTTACTGGCTTGTGGCAACAGCTCTCTTTCTGGCGCTGGGATTGAGCAGCAATAACTGGAAGGAATACAGCCTTATCTGGCCTGTGGCTGGCGTACTCTTTCCCGCCGTCCTGGCAGTTGTCAACATATTCGAAAAAAGACAGATTTAACAGCAGACGTGCCGCCGGAAGCGGAGTATCTGGAATATATTATAAAAGCTTTTCTTCCCACTCCGCTTCCTTAAATCCCACAAGTATCCTGTCACCATCTACTATAAGCGGCCTCTTTACAAGCATTCCGTTGGCTGCAAGCAGCTTTAGCTGCTCTTCCTCGCTCATGGCGGGCAGTTTATCCTTTAATTTCATATCTTTATACAGCAAACCGCTCGTATTAAAGAATCTCTTAAGCGGCAGCCCGCTTTTTCTGCTCCACTCTTTCAGTTCCTCATAAGAAGGATTCTCCTCTGCAATATGACGGTCTGTGTATGTAATGTTATGTGCTTCCAGCCACTTTTTAGCCTTCCGGCAAGTAGAGCACTTTGGATATTGTATGAATAGCATAATGTATTCCTCCTTGTTTTCCTTATTGTTTCTTTGCCAATACATTAATCCATTGTTCCGATTCCCTATTTTTGCGGACATCCTGCGTTCTGAAAATATCCTCTACTGAAAAACGATTACTTATCATAAGACTTTTTAATGTAGTTTCCTCATAATCATAAAACACTCTTTCCCCGTCAGCCCTCATGCCTTTTCCGTATTTAAACGAAGCATAAAGTATTCCTTCTTCTTTTAATGCGTCCCAAAACCGTTTTAATACCCCCCTTATTTGTGTATAAGAAACATGCAGAAGAGACGCGCATGCCCAAATCCCGTCAAACTCTTGCCAAAACTGCAATTTCTCAAATTCTATGCAAAACACTTCCTGCTTTATCAGTTTCTTGGCTTCTTCACATATTTTCCTTGAGCCATCCAATGCAGTTACCTGATATCCGGCATCCAGAAAAGCTTTGGCATCTCGCCCGCTGCCACATCCCGCATCTAAAATATGCCTTTTTGCTCCATCCGTATCTTTTTCCCCGATATGTTTTTTTTGCTCTAAAAGGCATAAAAACTTATTCCTGCAAAAACTCATATCTGCATCTTTCGTTGCATCGCAAAATTTTTCGGCATTTTTATCGTAATAAGCTATTGTTTGATTCATGGTCCTCTATTACATCCTTATAAATCCAGCCTTTAAATCCGCAGTTCTTTGCAGACAGATATATCGGCTGCAGAATTTCTTCCAACGCATTGGCAAAGCTTATAAAATCCTGCCCTTTTTGATAAATTTTTTTTCGTACCATATTATCATTCAGATGTTCTTTGGCACATTTTTCAAATTCACCATATACGGCATCATATTTCCACATCATTTCATAAGAAATGTACTCCAGCCTTGCCAATTGCGGAAAATAAATATTCCAGTCCGGCAAATGATTGCTTTTACTGCTGTTAATGCTCCGTGTTGTAGGATGCAGATTCCAAAACTCGTCATGTGCCACATAAGACCATGGAACAAAATGGTCGATTGACATATCTTTATCCGACAATTGTACATGTCCATAGATTTCATGTACCGGCCGAATGGTTAATAACAATTTCCAATATTTTTTTACTTTCTCCAGTTTCCTCTCCTGAGGCGGATACAATTTATCCGCAATTCCCGGAACACTTGGATTGCGTTTCTGCAGATAAATAATAATATTATACTGCAGCCATCCTTTTATAATTTCCTGATTCAAATGGATATATGTAACCCACTCGGAACTGAGCCGGATTTTAGTCTGCATGCCATTTAATGCGTCAAAATAATACATGAGCCTGCGTTCCTGATTAATTTTGGAAATAAGCACACTCTCCGATACATCCCATTCTTTTCCCTTTACCTTGTCCATAAACGGAGCCTGTATCCGGTATGGAACATTTTTCGTCAGTATCCTTTTCCTTTTTATTACCTCTTTTTCTTTGCACTCTCTTAAGTAAGTAATGATGTTTTCTTTCTTCTCCGAGGATTTCATTTGAGATATTTTCTGCAAATAATGTACCAGACTTTCCAATGTGTCTCTAGGGCCCAAATTAAGATGATACTCCACCACCATATACCATGCATCCGCAATCATCTCATCTACCAGTTCTTCATAAGTTATGCATGCTTTGCCTTCCAGCACCTTTGAAATAATCGCCTGAAACCAGAAAAACTTATAACACTCGCTTGTATTATCAAATATACGGCATAAATATTGAACTTCCAAAGTATCAGAGTATGGTAACTGCATAGAACCCGCCTTCTTATTTCTTTAATTACTTGAATTGTTTGTGCCTTTTATTTAATTATAGCACTTACCTTCTTTCAATGTTTCATAAGCATATATTCGTTTCAAATAATTCTCATCCGCTATATTATTGCCATATCTTCTGTTTCTCCGCCTGACATATCCGCAATATTTTTCAATTCCTGCAAAACCGTATCATGCGGAGTCTGAACATATTTCTTCATCTTCTTCAATAAGTTCCATATATATCGGTAATCTGACAATTCAATGCTTTGCAAATTTTGCAAATATTCAATCATCCATTCACATACAAATTGGAATCTGTCCATTCCCTAAAAATAGAATAGTTCCTCAAACTTTTTATCTAATGCAATACATAGTACCAGTGCCAATTTAGCCGCAGGGTTGAACTGTCCTGTTTCAATAGAACTAATTGTGTTACGAGATACACCAACCATTTCTGCCAGTTGGCTTTGTGATAACTTCCTCTCTGCCCGTACTTCCTTGAGATGATTTTTAATATAAGCTTATTTTCCAAAATTATCACCTCCTTATAAGGTTGCAGATGACACAATCAAATTATAGATATGCCCTACAGAGCATACCGATACAAATATCGTATAAGCGATTGTCATCACAAGTTCATGCTTACGATGAAGTTTTATATATTTCATCCAGAATGTTATCATATTTGCGCTGAAAACAAGTGACCAAATGCCCCAATTTATACCACCGCCTACAAATATTTGTACGGCAGCGAAGATTGTCGCAAGAATCATCATTACTATGACTGCGCCTGTACTTGTCTGCTTCAATATCTCTTCCTCATAGATATCCTCATTCCTATTCTCCGCTGTGCTGTAAAATAGTTTGTGAGAAGCCACACTACAAAACACGGGAGGAGCAGTTGTAATAACTTTCTTCGTTTTAGGCAGCATATTAATCGGATTCTGTCGTTTCCGATATCTTTAGGAAGTCATCCACATCCATTATCGACTGTCTGAACAACCGGAGAAATCCATTAACCACGCAGAAATCGCATCTGAACTTCTTAGGAGCTTCAAATCCAAAGAAGATGCAGCGGCTGCATCCATCGAAAGAATATCAGATGGCTGATGCCCAAGAATACCGTATGCGCCCCGTCCGCGCGCATATGGATTATATCACAGCCGAAATCAATGATGCTAATAAAATGCACCGAGAATGATTACTTCCTCCTGATAAAATCACCAAGTTTTACTGTCACTACTTTTTGCAAAGTTCTCTCATGCGTTCTGATTTGCTTTACTTCTGATTTCACACAGTCGCGTTTCAGCTTATGCTGTACCGCTTCTGCCGTAATTGGGAACAGCCTTTCATTATTCGGCAGACCATAGCAACGTTGCTACGGAGGGCTATTCAATGATAGCAGCCACACGACCAGAACCAACAGTTCTACCACCCTCACGTTATTTGAATAGCGTTTTTTGTGGTATTTTCTATGCTTTTTATTGTGAAAAACAGCGTAAAATCGCTATTTTTATGTGGCATATTTTTATTTGCATGA
>DNJW01000228.1 GCA_003488965.1 Lachnospiraceae bacterium
TTTAGCATATTCCGAAAAATTTTTTTAAGGTTTTCTTTTTCTGCATTCCCTGGTTCCCCTGTCAATATATCGCTGTCAAAAGAATAGAAATAGCTTTCTTCCGTCCAATGGCTTATTTCATCTATCCTATTTCCAAACTCTTTTTTATTGGGATTTTTTCCGGCGGTTTTCATCAATTCATCCGCGTAAATCATCCTCTCATGGAGATTTTTTCTTTGCTGCCGCTTCACATAAATCCCGCTGTTTGCCAGCTGGATTCCTGCCCTTTTCCACTGCTGCAGCTCTTCTTCATTTTCTGACAAAAGGGATAAAAAACCAATGGGAAAACCATTCCCGTAAAATGACAATATCTGATACAGAAGCCTGCTCCTGCTGCCCAGTCTTTTTTTCAAAAGATTTCCGGTAACTATCCGATAAAATCTTTTGGAATCTATATTTTTCGATAGGCGCGCCTCTTCTTTCTCCGGATAGAATTCTTTTTCCACCTCTTTTTTCTCCGACTGGAATACCTTTTCCAAATCATAAAAATCCGCCACGCAGTTAGCGCCTATCGCTAATTGCCGGATGCTCTTTCTGCTCCATTTCTTGTCTGCGGTTTCCTCTCCCCTAAAACCCAGAATTTTCTCCTTGAGAATGTGCATTTCTCTGTTCAGGTTATCCGTCCCGTTCTTGCAGGCAAGTCTGGTATCCGCCCGCAAAAAATCCCGGTACGGACGCCTGTTGTAATAATTCCAGAATTCCTCCAATGCTTCCTCCATGGACATCTCCATGGACAGTTCCCGGTACTTTTCTTCCCCGTTGCTGTCCTTACGGAAATCCTGACCTGAACAGGCAGTATTTTTTTGACAATCCTGCACTGCCTGCCACAGTTTTTTCCCAAACTCACCGATTCCGCCGCTGCAGCTGCCGTTTTTCATTCCCCTTATCCCATATTTTTCTGCCTCGCCCTGGTCTCCGTAAAAAATATATCTTTCTCCATTGCCTGCCACGTCTTCCAACAGTTTCAGTATACCCTTCCCATAGGACAGCGGACCCTCCCGGCCAAAATCCATACCCACAAAAAGGATATGTTTTGTCCTGAAAATCTTTTCTAAGAAAAGCATTGTATTGGGCATCTTGTTATCCCAATCTTTTATATTATCAGGATAATAATCCGGATAATAATCCTGATAATAATCTGGATAGTAATCCATATAATCTTTTTCCGACAGCAGCATTCTATAAGGTTTCCGGCAGCTTCCATACAGCTTTACCAAAAGATGGTTTCCTTGTGTATCATTATCCGGAACCATATTCATCCGGCTGCTGTTTTTCGCCCCAATCCATCTGTCCCACTCGCTGGATGTGGCCAGATGATATGGCGTATATACGATATCATCCACCGGCACGGATTTTTCATATTCCAAAAAAGCCTCTATCGTCTCATCCTGACAAGTAGTTAAAATCATACCCGGAAAAACCTTCAGTATATCCTCCAGGTTTACGCTTGCACAATTAATATTTATCTTTTCCCTGCGCATCAGTCCCTTTGCATATTGTTTGCGCCATCTCATCTGGCATTTCCCGGTTTCGTCCAAAAAAGCGGCGCCATCCCATGTTTCCCCGAACAAAGCATTGGAAACGCCTGCATAATTCCCTTGCCAGACAGCCTGATAAACCATCTCCTTGACATAGGCAGCCTCTTCTTTTTCTCCTTCCGCTTCCCCTACCAATGCTGCAAACACTTTTTTTCTGTCATAGGTACTGTCATAAGAGACCCCGTCTCCTAAAAACAATACCCACTGCAGCGGGTCCGAAGCAATCTTTGCCGCAAGTTCTTCTATACTGATACCTTTACTTCTGTCCATCTTAATCCCCATTCCCCATCCCATGGAATATATTTTCCCTTAACTGTTTTATAGCCTTGTCTATATCGTCTTCCTTGCCCTCATTTCCTTGTTTTTTCCATACTTCCTTGCTTTCCATCCACTTGCCCAGCGCCATATACCGGTATGTTTCCTCCTCACATTCCTTATACGCATAGCCAAAATAATCCAAGGTATCCGCAAGCCCTCTTATATCTCCCATCCAGCGGAAGCACTCCTCGGCAAGCCCATACAGCTCCTCTACCGTATGAATGCTGTCTTTCCCCTCGTCCTTATTGTAGTTATCCAGCCTCCGGACGGTCGTACCCATCGCCTGCAGAATATTGGAAAATCCCCTCCAATCCACAACATTATAATAATATACAAACGCTTTGGCATAAAAACATGCAGATGCATACCGCCAATCTCCCCTGCTCTCCTGAATTCCCCCCTTCCTTTCAATGGTATAATATTCTGTCCCTTCTTTGCCTGCCCGGCAGAGGGAATAATTTCCTTCTTCATATGTCTTTCTGAACTTCCCTACCAAATCCCCCATACACTTTAGGGTATGGGCCATCCCCTGTTTATTTCCCACCTCGCAGTCTGTCCTTACCGATGCATTATAATATTCCGCGATTTCATCCAGCTTCTCCGCTGTCAAAGTATTGTCACTGCATGCCTTTATAAACAGCCCCTCGGCAAGTATCTGTTTATTTTCCGCCTCTCTCCACGAGTCCCCTATCTCTTGGTAAATATTCCCGGCCTCCCGCTTGTCCCTTACGTACTCTTTTTTCCCGTCATTAAAATAATCAATGGAGGCAAGAATACTTGCTTTTGTCCTCTGGCTCTTCTTATAGGCATCATGATTGGTTTCGAAAACTAACAGCATCTGCTTGTCACATAAGGCCAGTGCCTTTTTATAATAGAATACCGCCTCTTTTTTTCTCCCCAGCAGTCTATGAATATCCCCCATAACACGGGTTACATTTGCAAGTTTATAAATCTGGTCCTTACAAGGATTATCCATAATTTTAAGAAGCTGTTTCACAAGCGGATATGCATAATCGGGGGCATAATGAAAATAGTGCAAAAAGCAGTATCCAATTTCTGCAACCTCCTGCTCCTTTCCCTCCGGAATCTCCTTTAAGGATAAATAAGTACAGAGAAAACTGATAATTTTCCCAATCTCATAACGGATAACCATATCTAATTTTCTGTTTGCTTTTCTCTCATCATCGCTGTTTATCTTCTTCCCAAGGCAGCCCAATATCTGCAGAATATCCTCCCGGGGATGTTCTCTCTGTTCCTCAGGATATCTGCTTTGTCTCCCGGTATCCCTTTCCAGCTCCTCACAGATACATTCCCTTAGTCCCCCGTTATAGGCATACATGAAATAGCTGCGGAAATATTCTGTCCTATCGCTCCTATCGCTTCTATCGCTTTCCTCTATGCTGTTTCTAAACTCCTCCCTGATGCCCTTATACTTCTCCCCATAGTTTTCCAGTATTTTCAGAAAATACGTATCTGCGCACCACACAATATTCTCCAGCAATATAGTTCTTTTCTCGTCCTCCCTTTCCTCACAAAGCCCTGCATTTTTCATGAAACGGAGGGTTTTCCCGGAAAGTTTGCTGTCTTTATGCAGTTTCTTCCAATCGCTCTCCAGCGCATTTTCCAGCAATACGCTGGGAAAAGCCCCCGGATATTCCCCCAGAATCCCCCATATCCATAAAATATTTTCCTCTATATCCCATCTTTTCTTCGGATCGTTCTCCTCTTCGTATTTATGTTCGTCCAGCAAATATTTCCATATCATCCGGGCCAATACCTGCCTGCCGCTGTCTCCCGGTTTATGGCACAGCTCCCATTCATCCAAAAGGCCCGACAAATCGTTTTTGCTGTTTGCATACCTTCCCAGCAGATAGGCGGAGGCGGCAGGAAAAGCCTGTCTGGCAAACAGCCTGAAAATGATATTTTTCTCCAGAAAAGAAATATTCCGGTACCCCTTTGAGGTACAGGCGCCAAAAAAGATATCCACCGCATCCTTCTGTTTCAGTTCCCCTATCTGCCATACGTGGCATGGAATTCCCTTTGGATAATCCCTGCATGTAAAAACTACTCTTGTCTTATGTTCCTTCCAATATTCCAATAGATTTTTTACCAGTTCCCATAAACCAAGTTCTGCACTCCCATCCTTTAATTCCCCCAGTCCGTCCAGTACCAGAACGCTCCTCCAGTAACTGCCGCATCTTTCCTCCACCAGTTTTCCCACCGTTCTCCATTCCGCCGGTTCGGGAATCTCCGTGCCGGAAATATTCAGCTCCAAAAAAATCCGTATGCAGAACTCATCCCAGCTTTTACATCCGGATAAAGAAATGTTCAAAAACTGCAGGGCATCTTTATAGCTCCGGCATAGCCTTTGAATATTCCTGCACAAAGTACTTGTCCCCGAACCCACATCCCCGGCTATGGCAATCAGCGGACACTCGTTTGAATCATTCAGCAGATTCCATATCTGCAGCGCTTCTTCCAAATGGGTGTAAGGCGGCTCTTTTTGCATCAGCCTTTTTCTTCTGACTTCTGTCAGATAATTTTCCACGCTGCTGTCCCAGAAACGGTCTTGGTCCCAGAGCAGCTCCAGCGGCTGGGGATAACACATTTTCCGGCGCATAAGATTTTCCAGAAGCAGTCCCAGACAATAGTCATGAAAGATAGCCTTGCGCTCCGCATCCAGGCTAAACAGAACCTTTAAATCGCTTTCCTCGTAAAATATAGGATAAATTCCATATTGCTGCAGATGTTTTCTAGCCTTCTCCTCCCCCTCCTCCGGTATGGGATAAAAGGCAAAATGCCGCAAATTTTCTTCACCCTTCAATTCTTTCATTACATCCAATATTCTGTCTTCCTGGATTCCGCAGCCCATAAACACCAAGGTACCTCTTTGGCATATTTCCTTAAAAAGCATGGGCATCTCGCCCCTGTAGGCCTCTTCATATTTGGCTCTCGACAGCACGATATTGCTGGCCTGCTCAATGCTTCCATGAACCTTTAAAAGCATAGGAATATCCGGCACGGAAACTCCGGGCACTGCAGTATCCGTACCGTTTATCCTTCTTTGCATCTGTGTCAGCTTGGCATCCACTGCCCGAAACAGCCAGCTTCTCTCCCCCTCTTCCCTATATTCTTTATTTAAATCCATATAAGAGTAGCTGAAAATGGACGGATAACAGCTCTCCAATGCTTTGTCATAATTGGTAGTCACTAAAATATCGGAAAACAGCTTGGGAAAAAACTCCTGATATTCTGGCATTTTCCGGTTTCCTCTCAGTTTTTCGGTATCAAAAGCCGCATACAGCGCCTTTACTGCTTCCCTTTTTTTCTTCGGGCTTTCTTCCCCCACATATTCCCTCAGCTGCCGGAAAACCGTGTTTGCATCGTTTTCATCGTTTTTATCGTTTTCTTTCGCATTCTTTGCCAGTCTGTATTTTTCTCTGTCCGCTTTATAGGAATTTTCATTATCGTCAAAAATACACTCCGCAATTTCTTCCATCCAATGAAAAACTATCTTCTCATCCGTCTGCCCAGCTTCGGCATCCGGTCTTGCCAAATCCGGCGCCTCTGGACATTTCAGTGCCTTTTCCACAATATCCCCGCATATCTCAGGAAAATTTTCCACAACAATCTTCTTCAGCAGTTGATTCCAAGTCGGATAACACCAGGCAGACATCCCCGCCCCTATAAAAGGCACCAGCGGCTTGTCCGAACAGCAAAGCATTTCCCAGTTCCTTTTGTTGCCATGCCGGCTCATCATCTCATCGAATACCATTTTTCTTATTTTTATACTGTTTTCCATGTTTTTCCTCTTTTCTGCGCTGCCTTACCGCGCATTTCAAGTTTGTGGATGCAGCGCAGACACAAACTTGAACCATGCTCCTTTCAAAGCGAATTCCTATGTAGTCGATTGCGAAACACAGTGATTCTGCACTTGTCATTGTGCAGCTTGTATATTCCAACAGAGACGCGCTTTCGCTCCGCGATTACC
>DNJW01000273.1:0-339 GCA_003488965.1 Lachnospiraceae bacterium
GATCCTTGACGGACCTCAGAGAAAAGGCGATTTAAGAAGAAGCCGTGCAGGCGCTGTTAATATCGTTCCCAACTCTACAGGCGCTGCAAAAGCAATCGGACTTGTAATTCCTGAACTGAACGGCAAATTAATCGGTTCTGCTCAGCGTGTTCCTACACCTACAGGTTCTACTACAATCTTAGTTGCAACAGTTGAAAAATCTGTAACAAAAGAAGAAATCAATGCAGCTATGAAAGCGGCAGCTACAGAGTCCTTCGGATACAATGAAGATGAAATCGTTTCCTCCGATATCGTTGGAAGCACATATGGTTCTATCTTTGATGCTACACAGACAATGGT
>DNJW01000273.1:590-2624 GCA_003488965.1 Lachnospiraceae bacterium
TCGTTTCCTCCGATATCGTTGGAAGCACATATGGTTCTATCTTTGATGCTACACAGACAATGGTCGGTGCAGATAACCTTGTTCAGGTAGTTTCATGGTATGACAACGAGAATTCTTACACAAGCCAGATGGTAAGAACAATCAAATATTTCTCCGAGTTAGCATAATAATAGGAGGGATTGTTCTCGAACAATCAAATACTTTTCCGAGTTAGCATAATATAAAAAGGGTTGTTCTCGAACAATCAAATATTTCTTTAAGTTAGCGCAATATTAAGTAAGACCTATAAAGGTCCGGTCGTATGGACCGGACCTTTTTATAGTTGCACAGACCCGCATAAGGAGGGCCGTGTGGCGGGTAGAGGAAAATCTTCCCTGCTCGATTTTATAAGAAATTCTATAATGAAAGGGATACGGAGGCGATTATCATGGGATTAAACAAAAAAACAGTGGATGATATCAACGTAAGCGGCAAACGTGTGCTGGTAAGATGCGATTTTAACGTACCGTTGAAAAATGGAGAAATTACGGATGAAACGCGTATTGTAGCAGCACTTCCGACTATTCAGAAACTGTTAAAGGATGGCGGCAAAGTAATTCTTTGTTCTCATCTCGGCAAGGTGAAAAATGGTCCAAACGAAGGCGAATCTTTGGCACCGGTTGCAAAAAGGCTTTCCGAAAAACTTGGAAAGGAAGTTAACTTTGTTGCAGATTATAATGTAACAGGCGAAGCGGCTACAGCGGCTGTGGAAGCAATGAAGGAAGGAGACGTTGTTCTGCTTCAGAATACACGTTTCCGCGGCAAAGAAGAAACAAAGAACGGCGAGGAATTCAGCAAAGAGCTGGCTGATCTGGCGGACGTATATGTTTGCGATGCATTCGGTTCTTCCCATAGAGCCCATGCATCTGTTGCAGGCGTTACAGAATGTATCCGTGCAAAAGGCGGTGAATGTGCAGTCGGCTATTTAATGCAGAAAGAAATTGATTTTCTTGGAAACGCAGTAGAGAATCCGGTAAGGCCTTTCGTGGCAATTTTGGGAGGAGCAAAAGTTGCGGATAAACTGAATGTTATCAATAATCTTTTGGAAAAATGCGATACCTTGATTATCGGCGGCGGAATGGCATTTACCTTCTTAAAGGCGAAAGGATATGAAATCGGTAATTCTTTGGTAGATGAAGAGAAAATTGATTACTGCAAGGAAATGATGGATAAGGCTGAAAAACTGGGCAAAAAATTATTGCTTCCTGTTGATACTACAGTTGCTTCCGGTTTCCCCAATCCTATTGATGCCCAAATCGAAGTGTCTGTTGTAGATGCAGATAAGATTCCGGCTGATAAGGAAGGGCTTGATATCGGCGATAAGACAGCAGAGCTGTATGCAGAAGCAGTAAAATCTGCAAAGACTGTTGTTTGGAATGGGCCAATGGGCGTATTTGAGAATCCGATTCTTGCAAAAGGTACGATTGCAGTGGCAAAGGCCTTGGCTGAAACAGACGCAACCACAATTATCGGCGGCGGCGACAGTGCGGCAGCGGTTAACCAGTTGGGATTTGCTGATAAGATGTCCCATATTTCCACGGGCGGCGGAGCTTCTCTGGAATTTTTGGAAGGCAAAGCGTTGCCGGGCGTTATGGCAGCAGATGATAAATAAGAGCGGTTTGCTGCCGGCAAGAAATTATTGCTGGATATACTCCGCTTGAATATGAAAAAGACATAGTTTAAGGAGAAATGAAAATGGCAAGAAAGAAAATTATTGCTGGTAACTGGAAAATGAATATGACACCCAGCGAGGCAGTTGAATTGGTAAATACCTTAAAACCCTTGGTAGAAACAGATGAAGCAGACGTGGTTTTTTGTGTGCCCGCTATTGATATTATTCCTGCAATGGAAGCTGCAAAGGGAACCAATATCCAGATTGGCGCAGAAAATATGTATTATGAAGAGAAAGGGGCATATACGGGCGAAATTTCCCCGAATATGCTGACAGATGCCGGCGTAAAATATGTAATTATCGGCCATTCCGAGAGAAGAGAG
>DNJW01000186.1:0-502 GCA_003488965.1 Lachnospiraceae bacterium
TTCCGCTCTGCGGAATCACAAATTATCAATGGGAAACATTGGCTTTTGTGGTCTGTTTTATTATAGGAATGATTTTTGCGTCTGTCAAATATAAGTGATTAAAATAAGTGATTAAGAAAGAAAAGCATGACAAGACGATACATGGGTATTATAATAGTAAATAATTAACTGCTATGCAGTTGACGGAAATCATTTCAAGGGAGGTATCTATCATGCGGCCAATACCTGTTCCGCAGGAAATATATAGAGATTTTAAGGGAAATTTATATCAGATTATAACGGTTGCCGAACATTCCGGGACTGGGGAACAGTCGGTGGTTTATCAGGCTCTTTACGGGGATTTTAAAGCGTATGTCCAACCGCTGAAGATGTTTATGGAAAAAACAGATAAGGGGAAATATCCGGAAACTTCACAAGAATACTGTTTTGAACGTCTGGAAAGAAAAAATGATTCCACAGTGCAGGCTCCCCAAAAGGTTCAGGAAGTCCAGGCAGTGCAGGA
>DNJW01000186.1:751-5964 GCA_003488965.1 Lachnospiraceae bacterium
TCAGGAAGTCCAGGCAGTGCAGGAAACAAAAAAAGCTCAGGAAGTCCAGGCAGTGCAGGAAACAAAAAAAGTTCAGGAAGTCCGGGCGGTGCAGGAAACAAAAAAGGTTCAGGAGGTCCAGGCAATGCAGGAAACAAAAAAGGTTCAGGAGGTCCAGGCAATGCAGGAGCCTCAAGAAATTCAGGAGTCTCAGGGGGAAGACGAAGTAAAGCTTGACCCTATGGTAATTGAGTTTCTGGATGCATCCAGTTATGATGAACGTCTGAATATCCTTTCCGGCCTTCACCATCGGATTACGGATAGCATGATAGATATTATGTCTGCCGCTATGGATATAGAAGTGAAACCGGGAGATATTGAGGAGCGGTATGCGGAATTCCGTAGCTGCCTTGCTATGATGGAACGGTTTGAGTGCAACAGACTGAGATAAAAATGCGGACAAAGGTACATGGAAGATGGAATACGAAAGAATTGCAGAGGGAAGATTTTTAAGCAGGCAAAACCGTTTTATTGCTTATGTGGATATTGGGGGGAAGACGGAAAAAGTACATGTGAAAAATACCGGAAGATGCAAAGAACTCCTGGTGGAAAATGCAGAGGTATACTTGGAAAAAAGCAGGAAAGAGGGACGGAAGACCGGCTATGATTTAGTAGCCGTAAGAAAAGGAAAGCGTCTTATCAATATGGATTCCAATGCTCCTAATAAAGCGGTGGGAGAGTGGCTGCTGAAAAAAGAACTGTTTCCTTCTTTAAAAGAGGTACGGGCCGAGAAAACCTATAAGAATTCCCGGTTCGATTTTTATATAGAAACAGAAGAAGAAAAAGTCTTTCTGGAGGTAAAGGGAGTGACACTGGAACGGGAAAACGGAGCTTATTTCCCGGATGCTCCCTCCGAACGGGCAGTGAAGCATGTGGAAGAACTGATGGAAGCGGTAAAGGAAGGATATAAAGCATATATTTTGTTTGTGATACAGATGAAAGGAATTGCATTTTTTTCTCCTAACGTAGAAACCCATCCGGCATTTGCCGAGGTGTTGGAAAAGGCGAAGGAAGCAGGAGTGAAAATTCTTGCTTATGACTGCGGGGTGACGCCGGATTCGATGGAAATCGGAAGTCCTGTAGCGGTAAGGCTGCCTAAGGAAGAGGAAAAGCAGCTTCTGCATCAGATTGCCGGACCGCTTTTAAAATGGTATGACAGGGGGAGGCGCATCCTTCCGTGGCGGGAGAACCCGCAGCCATATTATGTATGGCTGTCGGAAATTATGCTGCAGCAGACCAGAGTGGAGGCGGTAAAACCCTATTTTGACCGTTTTATCCGTAAAGTGCCGGATATTCCGTCGCTGGCGGAGATGGAGGAGGACAAACTGGTGAAATTGTGGGAGGGACTGGGGTATTATAACCGTGTCCGCAATTTGCAGAAGGCAGCCCGGATAATTGCGGAAAAATATGGAGGCAGGATGCCATCAGAGTATGAGAAACTGCTGGAACTGCCGGGTATCGGAAACTATACCGCAGGAGCCATTGCATCTATCGCTTACCAGAAGGCAGTTCCGGCAGTGGATGGAAATGTGCTGAGGGTTCTTTCCAGACTGAGGGCGGACGGGGAGGACATATTATCCCAGAAAACGAAAGCGAGGGTGGAAAAGGAACTGCTGGAAATGATTCCCAGGGACAGACCGGGGGATTTTAATCAGGCTTTGATGGAGCTGGGCGCTATGGTATGCCTGCCTAACGGGGAACCGAAATGCGGGGAATGCCCTTGGGAAAAACTCTGCCAGGCGCACCGGCAGGGAAGGACTGGGGAATTTCCGAAGAAAAAAGCAAAAAAGGCGAGAAAAATCGAGAAGAAGACAGTTCTTGTAGTCAGGGATGAAGAAAAGACGGCTTTCCGTAAGCGGCCGGAAAAAGGGCTGTTGGCAGGAATGTACGAGTTCCCTGTGCTGGAAGGTCATTTAAAGGAAGAAGAGGTACTGGAAGAGCTGAAAAAAACCGGGTTAAAAGTGCTGCATATTAAACGGATAGGGGATTCCAAACATATTTTTTCTCATAAAGAATGGCATATGGTAGGATATGCGGTACGGGTGGACGAGCTGGAACGGCCTGAAAATGCGGGATTTAAGCAGGATTGGATATTTATTGATAAGAAGGAAGCCAGGGGAAATTACCCGATACCCTCCGCTTATGCAGCCTACGCGGAATATTTGGGTTTGAAATTAGGAGTGGAAAAGAAATGAAATTATTGACAGTGACAATACCTTGTTACAACTCTGAGGAATACATGGAAAAATGCATCGGCTCTTTGCTTACGGGAGGAGAAGATGTGGAACTGATTATTGTAAATGACGGTTCTACGGACCGGACAAGGGAGATTGCGGACAGATATGCGCAGGAGTATCCGTCTGTGGTAAAGGTTATCCATAAAGAAAACGGAGGACACGGTTCTGCAGTGAATGCGGGAATGGCGAATGCCTCCGGGCTGTTTTTTAAGGTAGTGGACAGTGATGACTGGGTAAAAGAAAGCGAATACCGGAAAATACTGGAATTCCTCCGGGAGGCAGCCGGAGGCGAAACAGTGCTGGATATGTTAATCAGCAATTTTGTATATGAAAAACAAGGGGAAAAAAAGAATAAAGTAATGCGTTACCGCCATGCTTTGCCCAGAGACGAGATGTTTACATGGAAACAGGTCAGGCATTTTCATAAAGGGCAGTATATACTGATGCATTCCGTTATATTCAGGACAAAACTGCTGCAGGAGTGCGGACTGAAACTGCCGGAAAATACCTTTTACGTGGATAATCTTTTTGTATTTGAACCTCTGCCCTATGTAAGAAACATGTACTATATGGATGTTAATTTTTACCGCTATTATATCGGGCGGGAAGGGCAGTCGGTAAATGAGACTATTATGATATCAAGAATTGACCAGCAGATTAAAGTAAACAAGATTATGGTTGATTATATGGTGGAAAATAAGCAGAAGCTGAAAAGCAACCGCAAGATGTGCAGTTATATGACAAATTATCTGGAAATTATTACCACGGTATCTTCTATACTGTTAATCCGCGGGGGAACGGAAGAGCATTTGGAAAAGAAGAAAGAATTATGGAATTACATTAAGCAGAAGGATAAGGTTCTGTATATACGGCTAAGATACGGAATTCTTGGAAATTCCATGAATCTTCCGGGAAAAGGCGGAAGAAAGATTTCGATGGAAGGATACAGAATCTGTCAGAGATTTTTTAAATTTAACTGATAATAAAGTAAGAACGCCGCAGTCAGTTAATCTGCGGCGTTGCTTTCTTTCTCATCCGGGATCTTTCCCTGTAGACTGTTACAATATCATATTTATATACGACACCATACATAACTGCGGCCATGATAAATGCGGTGACTACATCAAAAACGGAATGCTGTTTGATGAACATGGTGGACAGTATGATGGAAGAACTTAAAAGCAGGGAAACTGCATGTATTCTCTTTTTGTCCGTAAGCTGTCTGTTTTTTATAATGGCAAAATGGGCAGCCAGTGAATTATAAACATGGATGCTGGGCCATAGATTAGTCGGGGTATCCGTACGGTAAATGCAGCTTACCATCCAGGTGAAAATATTGCTTCTTGGCATAACCTTTGGGCGCAGATGCTGGCCGTTGGGAAACAAGGTGGAAATAATCAAAAAGATGGTCATTCCCGTAAAGAGAAAAATACATGCCCTATAGTAGTCGTCTTTATTTTTAAAGAACAAATAAACGACCACTGCTGAAACATAGACAAACCATAAAAGATAAGGGATGATAAATATTTCGCAAAAGGGAATGTAGTCGTCCAATGTTACGTGAATAATCTTATAATTTTTTGTCACCTTCTGTTCCAGCCAGATAAACCAGGATAAGTAAATGAAGCCGTAAATCAGAAGCGGAATGGCATGTTTGTATTTTTCATAGAAATACTTAAACTGATACCTTTTCATAATAAAGCTCCTCCTCATAAAAAACCCTTTCATACGTAAAGATACTCTAAAAATATTTTCTCTTAAAGTTTTAATTATTGGCATTTATATAAAATATGATAAATGTCATGGTCGGATTCCCTACATCATCAGTTTTAATTTCTGAGGCAGACAGGAAACGGTAATATTGTCGGACTGTATATAAACTTCCCCGTCGGTATGGACCCATAAAGGAATGGATGTCCGGAATGTTACCTTTGAGACGGAATAATGCCTGATGGCAGAAAATATATAATGTTTCCCCCAGAAGGCAGTGGGAAGGGCGGCAAGTATAACCGGCTTAGGGATATTTCCCACCACACATAAGTCAAGTTTTCCGTCGCAGGCATCTGCCATAGGGCAGAACTGGAATCCTCCTCCTTCATATTTATGTATCATAAATGCGGTAAAAAGAATGCGGTTCAGATGAACCGGCGTTTCTTCTCCGTCCAGATAAATATCGCAGGAGGCCGCTTTGGCAGCAATTAGCTGCCGCAGGGCAATGGCAAGATAGGTCAGCTTGCCAAGCCCCAGTTTATTTAAAGTTTTTTTAAAACGTGAGGCAAGCGCCTCTTCGCATACGGCGGCATCGAAACCGATTCCGCTGCTGACAGCAAAAAATCTTTGATTGGATATGGAATCCGTCTTAATCCGCGACCGCTTTCCTGAGGTATTCCCATAGGTAAGAAGACCGATATCCATTGTGCGCATGCAGCGTCCTTCCAAAATAGTATGAAGGATGGAGGCAGGGTCTTTTGGAAGCTTCAAATCTCTTGCTAAATCGTTGCTGGAACCGGTGGGAATGTAGCCGAGCAGGACATTTTCAAAGTTATAGATGCCCTGAAGGGCTTCGTTTACAGTGCCGTCACCGCCCAGAATAATCAGCTTTACAAGAGGTTTTTCTTTCCCTGTTTTATCGGGGGCAGTCAGTTTGGCTACTGCTTTGGTCACATGACCGGCACTCTTTGAGTAAAGAACCTTGTAAGGGACCTCCTTTTCCTTAAATATCCGCTCCAAGGCTGCCCAGATTGCGCGGCCTTTGCCGGATTTGGAAGCCGGATTGACAATTACATAATACATTTGTGTCCTCCATATTTGACTCGCTGCCATTTATCGTCTGTTTTTTGCCATCCACCATTTTAACAGTATTTTATCATGATGTAAAGAAAACATTCCGTATATAATTCTTAAAAATTTTTTAAAATATATTCTTTTTATTATATT
>DNJW01000364.1:0-11506 GCA_003488965.1 Lachnospiraceae bacterium
ATAATCAGGAATTTCTTCCAACGCCGCCTGATTCAGACTTCTATCTTGAGATGGCAATATCACTAAACAATCGTTTATTGAATCAAAAGAATGATTGTATTTTATTTCCAGCCATGCTTGCCGGCCCGCTTTTGCTTCTTCTATATCTATCTGTATATCAATCACCACATTACCCCAACCAGCTTTCACAACTCATGGTTTATAACTATCCTTAGATTTTCAAATACATCCCTGTCCCTGGACAGCACAATGCTCATCTCCAGCCCAGACGGTTTCCTGTCATTCATCAGAATCCGCTCCCCATAAGGCACACCAAAAATAATATGCCCATACCTGACCCCATTTTCCGCAAGGAACCTTTCCGTCCGTTCCCGTTCCACTTCTTTCCGAGACGTGAGAAAGATGACCATGTCCCCTTCCGGTATGCTGTCCAGGAATTCCTTTGCCCCGTCCAAAAAGCTGTCAGAGCCGTCTATCTTATATCCGTTATGCTTTACAATCGTCCCGTCCAAATCCAGAATCCATGTATGTCCCAATGGGGAAAGCGTCAACTGGCTTCTCCGGATTGGCCTTGCTCCGTTCATAGCTTCAGCACCTGGCCGATATGCCCGCCCGGATGGTTCCGCCTGAAGTCGTCTACCGTGAGCCCCTGTTCCTTAGCCACCTGCATGGCAAGCCCCTGGAGCACGATCAAATTCAGCGTAGTGGAATTATTAGGCATGATATTCCACAAGTCCCCCTCATGGGACAGCTTCAGGATAATACGGTTCGGAATCATCTCTGCCAGAGGGCTTTTCCCCTCAAAGGACAGCAGCCACAGGTTCACGTCCCTTTCCTGCAAGAGCCCTGCCAGGTAAACGGATTCCTGCGTCTCCCCGCTCTTTGTGAGCAGTATCACCAGATCTCCGTCCTTCACAATCCCCATGTCCCCATGGACAGCTGAATTGGTATGCAGAAAACAGGCGTCCAGCCCGAGGGAGACCATGGAGCCGACAAACTTTTCACAAATAGGGACGTTCTTGCCCAATCCCGAGACTATGACCTTGTGGCCTTTATCCAGCGTTTCCGAGGTTTCCTTTACCAGCCTTACAAACTCGTTTTCATCCATGGAGTGGATTGAAATATCTATCTCCCGCAGTTGCCTTTCAAAATATGTAAGCATATGTCCCTCCCCAATCAGACTTTCCAAATCACAGGACTTCTTCTAAATAGTACAGCCCGTTATAAAACGCCCCGCAGATAGAGTCATAATCCTGCCATGCATAGGTAGTCAGCGAAAGCCAGATTACCGCATGGAGCAGCTTGATGGAGCCTCTGTCCGTTCCAGTCAGCGCAAAGAAGTCCTCCTCCATATCCTCCCATTGGTTGGAGGCGATCTGCAGCGCCACTTCCTTCTGCCCGATATCCAGCCGGAAATCCTTCAGGTTGAACCTGTCATAATTCCCCGCAATGGAATAGTAAAGCTTTGCCCAGTCATACATAGGATCCCCATACAGCTCCTGATATCCAAAGTATCCCCTTGGGTCTATCATGACAGGCTCCCCGTTTTCCCGTAGCATCAGATTGGAGAATGTGCAGTCCCCATGTATCAGGCAGAACTCCTGACAGGGAATCGACTCCAGCTTTCTTTCCAGCTCTCGCTTATGGAAGAATACATTCCGGCAGTCCTTGCCGTTGACCCGAATCCTTTTCCTGTCCGCAAAAGGTATCAGGTCGCGCACGGAGCGGATACGCTCCATTGTCTTCCCATAATAAGCTTTCTTTGTGCTGAATGCGTCCGGTATGCGGGGGGATTCCGTCCTGTGCAGCTCATTCAAGGCATCTACCAGCTTTGCAAGCACTGCCTTTTTCTCCGGGTAGGCCAGGTCGCACTCATAGATGTTCTTCCCCTGAATCCGCTCCATCTCCAGAGGGCCTGTCCGATAGATTCCAGGGATGGAAGCAATCTTTTTCTTCATGGCCTCCACATACCAACGGCTTTCCCTTTCGGCAAGCGCCTTTCCCTGGGCATCTATTCCCTCTTTCAGAACCTTGTCCTCCATTAACGTCAGCCGATTGAAGGGCCTACATCTCTCTTTTTCCAAGTCGTTATATTCTTCCAGGACTCCGAACTCTTTCGTTCCGGCCAATGAGATCTCCTCAAAATGCATCTTTTTATGCTGCATCCATCGGACAAGCTCGCCGCTCTCCGGGACATCCTTAAGCTTGCCCTTGTCTGTAAACAGGAAGAAACCGGCCACGCCATGCTCCGCTGATTTTTCCTCTACAAATGCCCCACCCTTATGGCTCCACCGACACAGGAAGGATTTTGAAATGCCGATATAGTCGCTTTCAGCTGTACCTTCTCTATACCTTTCCGGCAATTCAAAGGTGTCGGGAAGAATCAGGTCAGACCATATCAGCATGAACGGCTGGCCCTCCGGTATCAGCCGGATGGCCTGGCTTATCCCCGCACAGGTTCCTTCCCCCTCCGCATCTACTACCAGATATTTCACTTCCGCAAAACATTCCAGATATTCCCGCAGAACTTCTTTTTTATAATCTGCGATGACTATGAACTTCTTGTCCGGGTATTTTCGGAACAGATGAAACAGCATCGGCAGATTCCCTACCGGGACAAGGCATTTGGGCTTGTTTTTTGTCAGATATCCAAGCCTGGTTCCTTTCCCTCCGGCTTGTACAATAATGTAATCCATTTTCCCTCCATTTTTGTGCCGATTCTTAAGACGTAAGAGCTTCGCAATCCTGTATCATGATTGGTTTCTTTGTTATCTTATATAGCTCCACAACGCTGCTCCAGTCCCCATAATAGGCATCCGATAAAACAATTGCCCTGTCTAAATCCGCGGACTCGTCAAAGATGCCCCAATCCTCTTCCTGATACTCCTCCACAATTAGCATATACTCCCAATAAAGCCTCGGCCGCATAGTCTTGATCGTGATTTCCAGCAAGGGATGCGGCCGCCATAATAGGACGAACTCTTCTTCCTGGCGGAATAAGGCTAATACGCTTTTTATCTTGTCTATGTATGCCTCTTTGTGCTTTAGCATTGCCTCGATTGTTGTATTATAAAGAACTATTTTTTTCTTCTCTCCGTTGGATTTGTAGATCTTATCTTTCCATTCTTCCGGTATCTCTATTTTTCCACTCTCCATGACCCTTCTAATACGATCAAGTTTCGGGCTGCCTAATGGAAGTATCTTTTTATCCAAATCGCCATATCTGCCTACGCAATTATGCTCCTTTTCAAACTTCTGTATGTTTTCTATATAGGCATTCTTCACTTTCTCTGACTGCACGATTACCCTGTCCGCATTCATCACTCCCGGCACTATACAGAAGTATTCGTCCACATTATCGTTGATACCGACAAAGTAAGGGAGATATACCAGCATATCCGTATGCCTTTTCAGTTCCTTTGTATAATACTGCGGAGGCACGCTTGTAATAGTGTTCCAATCATCATATGGATTTTGGATATAGATGATATCTGGCCTGCGCTCTTCTATCTTATATTCCTGCCAGCCAGTTATCGGTACATAATCAGGATACTCATTCCCTTCATAGTGCATCTGCCCAAAGCTTTCGTCCCATTTCTTTTCATAATACGGAATGGGTATGACATAAGCATCACAATGCTCATCATCCCTTGCCGCCATCCAGACGCTTTCCATGCAGTCCCACATAGATGCCTTATAAGGCAGAAATACGACTTCTTTCCTGACAGCGATATCCTTTTTTGCACTGTTCTCTATCCTGATGAGCTGCTTTCTCAATATCTTGCAAATTTTGTTCGCTTCGACTCTCTCGCTGTCCATTCCATCGATTTCTGCATATATCCCATAGAGCGCCTCGCAGTATGACTCGATATATCCTACCGTAGGATGCCCCTCGCCTTCCAGCCTTTCAATGCATTCTCCCAGAGAAATGGCAAATTCCTGGCATTCACTGAGCATGTTTTGTATGTTCGGCATTCTTTGCGTCAAATGGCGGTTCCCCTGGCGCAGTTGCTCTTTTATCTCCTCATGCGCCTGGCCAAGGCTCTGTAATGCCTCCAGTATCTCCTGTTTCTGTGCCTGTCTCATTCTGCCCCCCTTACACGGCAAACCGTTCTGGTCCCCTCTGCCATATGGCAGGCGTAGGACTGCCTGTGCCTGTCTACAGTCCAAATACCTGCTGCCCCTCCAGCGCGTCATACAGGGCGCGGCATATATAGAAGTCCGCAGGTTCCGTTATCTTCATATTGTTGCTGGTGCTCTTCACCATATGCAGCTCCCTGTGGTACAGGCTGCAAAGGTGGGCGGAGTCAATGCTCTTTATCCCGTCTTCTTCCGCCCGCCCATAGAGGGACCTTATGTCCCCATAGTAAAATGACTGCGGCGCCTTGGCCGTGTACATCTGATCCCTTGGCGGCATCTCAGATACTGTCCTCCCGTCCAGGCTCCTTATCTGGCTCTCCCTGGCCGCCTCACATGTGATGGCATTTCCGTATTCCTTTACCGCATCTATGTTCAATGTAATCAGCTCCTCATTGATCAATGGACGTACACCGTCATGGATCAGCACAATGTCGTCCTTCTGCACAAACTCCTCCATTGCCAGAAGCCCCTGATAGATCGAGTCGTGGCCTGTGGCGCCGCCCGGAACGATTCTTCTTACTTTTGTAATGTCAAAACGCCTCAGCAGCCCTTTCAATTCCTCAATATATTCCTCCACACAGACGACCACCATGCCCTCTATCCCTTCATGGTATTCAAAATGTTCCAGAGTGTATATGATTACCGGCTTCCCGTGGATCTCCAGGAACTGCTTTGGCTTGGAACGGATGTTCATCCTTTTGCCTGTTCCGCCGGCAAATATCAGTGCTACCACCATATCTGCATTACTCTCCTTCATACAATTTATACTCACGACCGATAACATTTGCCAAAGCAAATGTATAACGAGCGGGCACTTTCGCAATGTGGGATAAAGAGCAGTAAATGAATGCGCTCACGAGCATAAAGCCAGAATTTAAAACTTCAGCTCCCGTATGTCCGCCAGTGTCTCCCCATAGGACTTGTCCTTTCCAAAGAGGAGCGTGGTGCCCAGCACGAAGCCGTCCACTCCTTTTGGGGCATATTCCAGTATCTTGTCCGCACTACAGGCTCCGTCCCAGTATAGGCCGAAGTCCATGTCATCCTTCATGGCAAGGAGCTTAGTGATTTTCTTGCCCACATAGGGCAGATACATCTGGCCTGCGTTCCCGGGATTCACGGACATGACCAGCACTTTTTTCACGATTCGCAGCATCTCCATGACGGTCTCTACGGAAGTGCCGGGGTTGATAGCGATTCCGGGCACCATCCCGGCATTGATGATGGCCTGAAGGGTGGTGGAGGGGTGGTACTCGGCCTCCGGGTGAATGTAGACTGTATCGCCTTTGCGCAGGCTGCTTAGGAACAGGCCGATATTGTTGCTGGGGTGCTCTATCATCAAGTGGATGTCCAGCGGTTTGGCGGTAGCGTCTGCTATATAGCGCATGTCATTCAGAGACATGGCAAAATTGGGGACGTAGCGGCCATCCATGATGTCTATGTGGAAGGAATCGATTCCGCCTTCCTCTAAATCTTTTACCTCTTTCTCCAGCTTGCCATAATTAGCACACATCATGGAAGCCATTAGTTCGAACTGCATATTTTACACCTCATATCTATCTGACAACTCCCTCTTTTCACCGGACCATACGGCATTCTATCCGTCACCTCGATATTCTCCCATCCGTCCAAAGCGTACATATCAATCGCTTTCCACTTCGTATCACAATAGTTATAATCCGGATACAATGCTACTTTCCTACATTTTGCCATCTTCAGGACATCACAAATGCCGCTTCGAATTCCGATGAATGTTCCAGCCCACTCTACCACCGATTGCATCTCTGAGATTGCCGGACTGATTGGCACTGTATTGGCAAGCGGCTTTTCCGTTCCTACTACATTCGTAAAGCATTGGTATCCCTTTTTCAGATAGCTATCCACAATTTCTTCCCACATAGTATCCGACAATTCTGTCACTGATTTCGCATAAGGCGAAAGCACTACTGCCTCCCCCTTCTTCATCTGTCCCAAGTCTGCATATTTGTTCAGGTAAACTGGCACACATGCCTTTGTACCTATAGGCAATCCGAACACCCCACAGCAATATATCTGCTCTAAAGGAATACACCTTGCATACAGGGCTTTATGCAGATTCACCGCATAAGGCCTGTCCTGATGCGCAATGAAAAAATCGGTATTTTTTGTATACAAAACAGCCTGTACGATTTGATCCATTTCTTCCTGCGGCAAAATTTCTATTCTATAATCTCCAAAAATCTGCACAACCTCCGCGCAGGCTTTCCCTATCACACCAATGACACAGTTGTCAAATCCACATCTGTATATTCTCCTTTTTTCCAAAAAATGCGGAAGATAGGCCATTGCAAGATAGACATCTCCCAGTGCTGGAAAAGGGCATAAAATCGCGAAACATTTCGGATGTCTCCTTTTCATCTCCTCGAGCAGCTGTCTCCCTCTTTCTAACCTGATTTTCTTACGCAGAATAGTTTCTTCCGCTAAAGAATACTCCGCATATGTATTATAATCAGCCAATCTGTAGACAGCCCCTTGATAGCCCAAGCGCCTTAGCTGATCGGCCATCTCCGCATAAGCCCTTGCCACAATGCATACTACCGTCCCTTCCGACGCCTCCGCCTGAATTGTCTCTGGCGCCCGGATAGCAATTCCGCTATACTCCTTCCCCTGCTTCGCCTCATTATTATCCAGGATTGCTTTGATGGAAAGCCCTTTCGCCAGCAGCACCTTCGCCAGCTCTTCTGTCGCATTGCAGTGTCCGAACAGATATATCTTTTTATTCTGAATAAGTCCGTTTTGAAGCAATGTGTCCAGATTTGACATCATCTCTTCGTAATGCAGCTTGTCCATGGTAAAATCTGCTTCCTTCCATCCAAAGTCAGGCAATGTGGCCAGAGACATCGCTGCCTCCCCTGATTCATATCTACTCTGTCCAGGCATAAAGCACGGTATCATCTAACTGGTAGGAATGCTGCCGGACTGCTATTTTATATTCTGGTACTAAGGACTTTATAAGTAACGGAATAGAATAAAAGTCCACCGCATTATGATAAATACATACAGCCAATCTCGGTCTCCATTTTCTTATGCTCTCGCTCGCACCTAACAACATTTTATACTCATATCCTTCAATATCAGCTTTCAGAAAAGAGATTTGCCCTATCTTCATTTCATCAATAGCAACGACCTGACAATTCTCTCCTGAATCGCTATTGTCAACTATTTTTGAACCCAAACCATTGTTTTTTTCATAAGCTTCAACTCCCTTTAACGTCATTTCATTACTTACTGCATACTGATAGAGCTCTATCGCATCTCTATTTATATGCCATTCATCCTGTAAACGTTCAACCCTTCTTTGCATCGCTTCAAAGTTTTTCTTATCAGGCTCAAACGCAGCTATCTTTTCAAACACACCATCTTTCTTCCATATATATTCCTCTACTGTATCACCTACAAAAGCCCCACAATCAACAAACACTTCCTTAGGATTTCTCATTCTAAATTTGGGCAAGGCAAAATATTGGTTTTCACAAAATAATGACTCTTTAATATCGCTTCCAGCCATCCTGGCCTCAACTAAACTATAATAAGTCTCTTTTGAAGAATCATCTTCCAAATCATCAAAAACTTTTAAAAGTTCCTGTGCATGCATCTTAAAAATAATTTCGTCTATATGGAAGAAATTTACTCCCAATTCAGTTAATTGAGCAGACAGGCTTCTTATTATATCCGGTTGTGGTGAGCATATCAGCACACTTACGTCTTTTTTAATGCTTTGCAGTTCTAATGGCGAAACAATTCTTTTCCCACAAAATTCCTTCCCCCACTTCTTAGAATCATTATCAACATATGCTTCAATAGAAAATCCTTCCCCTTCCAATCGTTTTAACCCTTCCTGGTACAAAAAAGCCGTATTTCCCGTCCCCCATATAAATACTCTCTCTTTAATAGATACTTGCGGCAGCAACAATTCCTCTAAACATTTTCTCAGATTAGCATCATACATTTTGCTATCCTCCAATCTCAAAATCATTCTTTTATCAATGATTGTATGTACTTTGATACCCCTTCCCGAAAAGATGTTGTCGGTTTCCACCCGGTATCTTTTGTCACTTCACTTATGTCCGCACACAAAAACATAACCTGGTTCTCGGCATATTCAAGTTCTCCTATTCCCAATTCCAATTGGGGATTTATCAAGTCCCGAATCTCATAGAGATACTCCTTTAAAGGTTTAGCATGACCACTTCCTAAAACATAGATTTTTCCGTCAATCCCCTTTTCCGCTATAAGCCTGAAAGCAACCGCTATATCCTCGCTATACAGATAGTCCCAGTATTGTTCACCTCTCGTTGATTGAATTCTTTCACCACTTATACACTTTCGTAAAACAGATGAAATGAAACTGTCCTTTCCATCATTAGGTCCATAAACACTGAGAATCCTTGTCCAAATATGCCGAATTCCCAATTGGTGGGCGTAATCCCTCGTCATTTGCCCTGCGCATAACTTTGCGTATCCATATCCAAGTTCCGGAAAAGCAGGCATATCTGCTTTAAGAGGATGTTCATGCCTTCCATATTCTGCCTGGGACCCCGCCCCGATAAATGTATGGCATCCCAGCCTTTTGGCCAATCCAACCGCATCTAAAGCAAACTTTATATTTTCTGTCTGCAAATACATATCATTCCGGCCCGTTCCCGCAGCCCCTTGCCAAGCCAAATGAAAGAACACATCATATGTATCTCCTGCCTCCAACTTCAGTGTATGTAATTGCTGTAACGAGCAAAAACAAATAGTAACTAATGGACTTTCCGGGATAACAAAATTGCGTTCAGAATCCTTCCTGGTTAAAACTAATGTTTCGATACCACGGCTGGTCAACTCCTTAATCAATGCTGTTCCTATGGCTCCTGTCGCCCCTGTTATCACTGCTTTCTTCACAACATCCATCTTTCGAGTTCGCTCCTCTCGAGTAATGGTATCATATCCTCAATAGAATAACTTTCCATTTGTCCTTGAGCATTCATAAAATTACATTGCTTTGGCAAAATCTTCTGCGTAATATCTGCACGAAATACGCACACGGCAGGTCCATCCGCAGACAAGACCTCGTAAACCTGCTCCGCAAGATGCTCTTCGCTTTCTATATAAAAAGCCTGTATGGAAAACGCTTCCGCGATTTTCTTGATATTGGGCAATGTAAGTCCTGAATCTATGGTACATCCTGTCAGTTTTCCTTTAAAATTACCATTTTGCGACTGGTAAATCATACTGTATCCCTGATTATCTGCCACGAAAATCTTTACAGGCAATTGAAGGCGTTTGATAACTTCCAGCTCCTGCATATTCATCACGATACTGCCATCCCCGGTTACACAAATTGTGCGTCTCCCCCCTGAACCAATACAGCTTCCAACAGATGCTGGTACATCATACCCCATTGCTGCCATGCTCTTATTGAGGAACGCCCTTTGCCCTCTTTTTAAACGTAATGCCTTCATGGCAATATCCACCGTTGTTCCAGAACTTGTAAATTGATATATATCATCCGCTGACATCTGTTTTGACAGTTCATCAATCAAATGGTAGGTACTGACAAATCCATTCCTCGGCTCCTGCTCCGGAATAAAAACAGGAAAATGCTTCTTCACCTTTCTGCAATGAGCTATCCAATCACTGTTATCCTTTCCGCTGAATTCTCCAATGCGTTCCAATACAGCTTTGATAAACAGTTGAGCATCTGCGGCAATCTTTAAGTCGGGATGTAGATTTTTCTTATCCATTTCATATGGATCGATGTCAACCATAATATGCACAGCATTTTTTAAAAAACCCTCAAAATTATAACCGCTATTCAAAAGGCTTAATCTTGTTCCTATCGAAAGCACAAAATCCGCACTTTGCTGAATCAGATTGGCACTACGATGCCCAACAGCACCCGGACGTCCAAAATAGAAGGGATGATCTTCTTCAATTAAATCCACGCCATTCCAGGATGTTAATACCGGAATTTTAAGTTCCCATATCAATTCCCTCATTGATTCTACTGCATGGGATAACCGTATGCCATTTCCGATAATTAAAACAGGTCGTTTTGCCTGCTTCCAAAACCCAGTAAGCTTAGAGATATCCTCTTCTCTTATAGGGTTGGCAGACGGATTAGGCACATGAAACCCTTTTTGAGCATCCGGATATATTTCTGCCGCCTGAATATCTAACGGAATGTCAAGCCATACTGGCCCTGGTCTGCCATCCAACGCAACGGCTACTGCCTTCTCCAAAGAACAACGAATCTCTTTTTCATCCTGAATCTGCACCGCATACTTTGCATATGGCCTGGCCATTGATATAATATCTACTTCCTGAATGCCGAATTGACGAATCTTTTGATTCCCTACCAAATCTGCCCGCTTAGCCTGCCCGGATATAAAGATTACCGGAATCGAATCCATATAGGCGCCAGCCAAAGCAGTCAGCGCATTTGTCCCCCCCGGGCCACTTGTTACAAGACATACCCCAATTCCCTCCCGAATCCGTGCATAAGCTTCTGCCGCAACAGCCGCGCCTTGTTCATGCAGCATGAACACGCCCTTCAAACGCTTATTTCTTCCCAGGGAATCATTCAAATGCATCGCTCCTCCCCCGGTCACACAGAAAACATCTGTAACTCCTAATCCTGCAATAAAATCCATAATATAGTCTGATGCTTTCATTCCGACTCCACTCTACTCATATATACTTTCTGTCAAAAATACCACTTGCATTGTTTGTTCTGTAGCCCGCCTGAAATCTGAAAACATATCTTTTATTTCTTTATTTAATTCATCCCATTTATTGTCAGGATTCAATGTCGGAAGATTTACATCAAAATAGCTTTCATTATATGCTGTTCTGAATCCATCAAATCCCGCAATATGCACGTGATGGCACCCTAATCTGTTCATCATACGCAGGCATAAAATGACAGCATTATCGAAATGCTCCCAACCACGTTTGATAACAAGATTGAAATTAATAATCAGTTCATCATCCTCCCCATGCGTTTTGATATTTGACAGTAAAATTTTAGGGATTTTATTGAATTGATCCAAATAAGCTACCCTGGCATATTCATATCGAACCATATTCGTAAAGAACACATATCCATATTGATATCGAGGATGAATCGCATTTACTGCAATAACAATGGGATTTTCTCTTTGTATAAAACTTTTTATTCGTTCCTCATGGCTATCAAGCGATTTCCCTGGTGCCAACAACAATACCTTTCTATTTATCATTTCTTTTTTTAATTTTTCCAAAACCATACTATCATCAATTATACGATTTTGATTTTCTATATATCTGTTTTCCAATAAATCATAATCATACTGTCTTCTTTCCG
>DNJW01000364.1:11740-16517 GCA_003488965.1 Lachnospiraceae bacterium
GATAAGGATTCAATAATGTTTCTCATATCTCTGGAACTCGTCCTATGATTTTTCAAAAGATAGGCAATATTGTTAACATGGCACTGATATATCCCTGCTATAAAATACGGCGTCGAATATCCCCACACATATTTCTCATGAAATCCCTGCATATATGTATCAATTGCATCCATAATTGCATTCATGTCATAATTTCCATGGTATTTACCATTTAAATAATTAGTCAGAAGCTCTGTGGCAGCATTGCCCGCTCCCCGTCCCATCCCATTAAGACTCGCATCGACAATTATCCTTCTATCTCTATTTTGAAACATTTTTACAAAATGCATCGTTAATGCAAAAGAAAGCTGTTGATTGTTATGTGAATGAAAGCCTAACTTTATTTCTTGATTTAATTCTTTATCCAAAATATTGGCAATCCTTTCCAAATCCTCTTCATACATAGCGCCAAAGGTATCGACTAGGGATAAGGATTCCGGACTAACTGCATTCATATCATGCGCTAATTCAATAAGTTCCTGATTTGTATAAGCTAATGTGTTCGCTGCCTGAAAAAAGACACGATATCCCTTCTTTTTAATTATTTCTCCTACCCTTATCCCTTCCTTATGCTTACCATGAGGAAATACTACGCGGATTGCGTCTATCGATAGTCCGTCATTTACCGGAAGCAAGTCCACCTGATATCGATTCCAATCAATCATTGCCGTGTAAACAATATTGCTTTTTTTTTCAAATAAATATTGCTGAAGATCTTTTGGCATATGATAAAATGAGGTTCCTTGTACATGCGGACTATCTTTCAACCAGCCACATTCAATAATTTCAACTTTAGCTTCTTGAAGTTTTTTAATAATCCCTCTAATGGCACTTTCACCAAAGCGGGAATTCACAACATATGCCCCATCCCTTAATGTACAGTCCAACAACTCATAATTTTTTTTCATGCCTACTCCCCTTGACAGCACATTTTCACATTCCCTTAAACCACACCGCTAATCTTTCCAGACCTTCCATGGTGCCTCGTTTGACATCCACAAAGCCTCCAATTTATCTTTCTCCCTCTTTGTATCCATACATTGCCAAAATCCTTTATGATAATAACTTTTTAATTCTCCATCCCTGGCCAGATTTTCCATTGGTTCCTGTTCAAAGACTGTATTATCATCTTTCAAATATTCAAAAACCTTTGGATTACAAATCATAAATCCCCCATTTACCATAGATCCATCTATATTCTCTTTCTCCCGAAAAGCTAGCACCGTATTATCCTGGTCTACGCTTAACACACCTTTTTGCTGTGCAAGGCTGATTGCTGTCAGCGTAACACCTTTCCCGTGACTATTATGATATTTCTGTAATTCATCCAAATTAACATTTGACACTGCATCGCCGTAAGTAAGAAAAAATGTCTCATTTTCTACAAACCTTTGAATCCTTTTAATGCGGCCTCCTGTCATTGTATTCAAACCGGTGTCCACAACAGTCACTTTCCATCTCTCTGCGTGCTGATCATGCACCATAAGCTTATTTCCCTCTGTAAAATCAAAAGTGACGTCCGAAGTATGCAGAAAATATTCCGAAAACCATTGCTTAATCACATGTTGCTTATATCCGGCACAGATTACAAACTCTCTAATTCCATAGTAAGAATACAGCTTCATAATGTGCCACAAAATTGGCATTTCCCCGATTTCAATCATGGGTTTGGGACGCAGATAAGACTCTTCAGAAATACGGGTTCCATACCCACCTGCCAATATAACAGCTTTCATTTTAATACCTCCTCGTACTTATACATATAAAACACCTTATATAATTGGAGTCCCGGCCGCTCTTTTATTACCTGAATTGCATTTTCCTTGTTTAAAGCCATAATCACACCGACATCCCGGTTCCTTTGGACTAATTCACTACATTCAATAACGGGAAGACCATGAAAACATTGTTTTTCATTATTGCTATCTGACACTATATATCCCTGATACTTAATGTGAAGTTCATCCAATATTACCGAAGTTTTTTCTGCAACAAAACCACATCCATAGATGACGATATTCTCATTTCTGGCACAAAATCTGCGCAAGTGTGCATTCATAAATCTGCGCTTAAAACTTGGCTTCTTCAACAACACAACCATTTCTGCCGGTAATATAGCAAGTATCCACAAAAAAACAGCTGGAATATTCGTCAGGTTTTTCCATTCGTTTCTGTATTTCTGATACACCTCTCTGCCATATATCTGTTCCCTGCGCAGCGCAACAAAATTAGTCCATCCGAAAATTCCTGTATTGATGCCCAGTTTTCTAATAACTTCATCTTTATGCCGATACTGTTCAGGAAGCGCCCGTATCGTTTCCGGCCAGTATTCTGCCCATACGGCAAACATTTCCTTTTTCCACATGGACTCCTTCCTATATGTAGAGACCCTCATATGCTCAGAAGAAATTGGCACATGGACTGCTCTGGCATCAGGCAGCTTTGCCAATTGTTCCAAATAAAATGCAACATGAGAATGGTTGATTCTTTCAGGTATGGTATATCGCTGAAAGAATTTTTCCCAATCTACATCTGCAAAAGAAGAAATGCGGATAATGGTTGCCATATAAGAGCTCATGTGCCATGCACATTCCCTGAAAAAAACGTCTATATCCTCATATCTCTTCTCACCGATATGCTCCACATCCCTGTAGTTCAGTACACAGACGTCAAACCCGCTCCTACAGTGCTGCATAATACATTTAACGCCTTCTGCAGTCAGCTGTATATAATCCGGACATAACCAAAGATATTCATATTTTCCCTCACCGATTATTTCTTTATATGCATTCAATACTTTTGTATTAGAATGTATGTCAGATGGAAGGTGGGCATAAGAGATATTATTGTAATTCACCTTGTACTCTAAAACAATACGCTCTGTTTCGCTACCCGGACTGGAATCATAAATATAAATATCTATGTTATTTTCCTTATATATATCCAAACAACGGATAGACATCTCCCGGATCATCTCTGGCTGATTATAAGTTGGTATACATATGGCCAGCTGCTTCATATCCATCTCATCCCACTATTTCCATGATTTCATCAATTTTTTTATTGTATTCTGCCTCTCCAAAGCATTCAATATTATGTATGCCTTCCCTTTCAAAGACATCCTTAAGATTCCATTCATCAGCTAATTCTCTTGATGTATTAATCACAACCAGTTTTACCTGCATAAACCCCAGTAAGTCACACATTCCGCTTCGCAGCGAGATAACTGCAGCACACTTTTCGCAAAACTGTGCCGTGTTCATAAGGGACTCCGCCACTGCCACAGTTCCCGGCAGGGCCTTTTCCTTTTCGCCGCCTACATTTGTATACACAGAATATCCTTTTTCGTGCAACCGCCTGACAAGCTCCTCCCAAAAAGAATTCTGCAGCATTACCGCCGTCTTCGCATACGGCATTATCACAATGTCAAAGTTCCTTTTCTCCATGTACGCTGTATGCCAATCAAGTCTAATCCCTTCCGGGCTGGCCTCTTTCGTTATATTCAGAATAAGTTTGCCATATCTGGGTATAATCCACCGACAATCCTCCCTGTTATATTCCGGATCATATTCGAACCTTAAACTTTTCTTAAAATGTCCATACATATAATTTCCCAATCTCCATGTCTGGGTATACATGGAATAATGGTTTAATGTTTCCACTATTTGATCCGAAATAATTGTCTCATCAACTGCTGAGAACAAAATTCCCACTTCTCTATGGCTTTTTTTCACAATCAGGCACACCCTCTGCAGATTATCTCTTTCCATTTTGTACGCCTGTACAAAAGCCGCAACATACAACGTATCTCCTATGCTTGCCGGACAACATACATACATTGTATCCTGTCTCAAAACAACATCTCCAACTCTGACTATAAAGCCATTCTCGATTCGCACCCTGGACAGAGATATCTGGCATTTGCTTTTAAACAGCTGAAACAAAAATTCCGTACTATAAAAATAGGAATATCCTCTCTCATCCAACGCGTCAAGAATTCCACCTGCGTTTTTACAGGAAACGGCAACGATTATCCCTATTTCCCCATCAGAACAGCTTACTTCGTTTATCTCTCTTATCTCGTGATTTTTCAGCATTTGATTCTCAGGCTTTCTGGTGACACAAAAACAAACAAACGGAATTCGTTTTTCATCCATAAATTCCGCCACCATCCTACCCACGTCTCCTGCACCGTAAATCGCCAGACTTGTATACCGGGAACAATATTCGAAAAAGCGATCCATAACGTCATCTATATCGTCCCGCATATCTGCCTCCATTCTGTCAGCACAATTTCCTATATTGCAAATGTAATTGTCTCAATTGCGGTATTATCATCATTTGTCAATTCCATAAGCATATTCTTAACGCTCTCGATTCCGCTGCTCAATACAGCAATCACCACCAGACTTCTCCGCCCCTTCAGCTGAACTGCCGCTTCATATACGGAATGACATCTAAGTTCATTTGGATTTCCCTGCAAGCTTGTCACCACAAAACCATCATAGTCCAGTTTGCACTCATCAAAAAATGCCCCGCATTCGGCAGCGTGTCTCCCTGCTCCAAAAATAAATACATTTCCCCCTCTGTTTTTTGTTTCATATATACGACTCCTCAATTCCCCGGTATAGTATTGCAGCAGCCATTTGATCGGTAGAATGGATATCCAAAAATCACGAAAATAATCCTCCGGATATATTTTTTTAATCCATTTCCTATACTTTTGAAACATTTTAAA
>DNJW01000189.1 GCA_003488965.1 Lachnospiraceae bacterium
TTATTTTCCGACAATTCCTAAGCTCACTGTCACATCAGAATATTCAGGAAAGAATAGACATAATCTTCACATAATCTTCCGATTTATCCCGCATAATATGCAAACCCTTTTCCAGATCGCTCAATGGGAATCTGTGGGTAATCAGTTTTTCGGGCATTATCCTTTTTCGGGAAAGCATTTTCAGAACATATGACCAGTCATCCTCAGGTTGACCGGTAAATGAAGAATTCCAGGTCCCCGTAAGAGTCAGCTGGTTCCGCAATATCTTCCAGTATACGGACTTTTCCAGCTGCATATCGGTATAAGGATTCCCTACAAGGCAAATCCGCCCTCCGGGTGCGGCAGTGTCCACTGCAAGCCGTAAAGTTTCATTTTTTCCTACACACTCAAAAAAGACATCGGCCCCGCGATTCCCGGTTCGTTCCGCCAGCCACCGGCCGGCATCCTGCATCCTGCTGTCACAATAAGCATCTTCCGGAAGCCCCAGTTCCAAAATCATCTGTTTCTGAAAATCCTTGTTTCCTATCACAAAGATATCGCCATCTGCATGACCTGCTTCCGCAGCTTTGCCTCTTTCATGATTCGATATATTTTCCTGCCTTGGGTGATTCGCTTCTCCCGTCCTTCTCTCCAGAAGCATCATCAGAAGCAGCAGCCCTATGGTTCCCAGCCCGCAGATCACCACCGTGCCGGCTGTATTCTGTGTCCCCTGCACCGATGCCGACACAAAATCCCGCACTTCCGGAAAAGCCCTTCTCATCGCATGCACGGCTACCGCCATAGGTTCCAGCATCGCCGCCTCCGCAAAAGATACATTGTCCGGAAGTTCCACAAGGCATTCCGCCGGTACCGCCGCATACTCGGCAAATCCGCCGTTCCTGCGGGATCCCAGATAATCATAATGCCTGCACATTTCATATTGCTTTCTTTTACAGGGGAGACAGTTTTTGCAGGGAATCAGGGGAAAAATTCCCACCCTCTTTCCGTTCCAGGCAGTATCCACATCCGCGCCGGTTGCTTCCACCACACCGGAAAATTCGTGGCCCGGTACCAGGGGGTGAGTATGTGCACCTGTCTGATAAATCCTTGGAATATCGGATCCGCAGATACCCACTGCCTTTACCGCTACCAGAACTTCATCTCTGTCGGGAATGGGTTTTTCCAATTCCTCTAAATACAATTTGTTAACTTCGTGTAAAATCCACGCTTTCATGATTCTGCCCTTTTCTGTCAAATGTACTTTTTATCCTTTTCAATGAGAATATGGACAGATGTCTTATTTATTCTCTCTCCGCAGGACAAGCTGCCGAAACCTTTCCAAGTCTTCCCCCGTCGTTATCTTAAAATTTCCCTCGTCTCCCGGAATCATGGCAATGTCCATCCCTGCCATGATCGCGGGCTCCGTGGATCCCTTAATCTCCAGGATTCTCTCCGGAAGCAGCCTTATATTTGCCTCGTAATACTTTCCCAACAGAAAAGCTTCCGGCGCCTGTCCTGCGAATATGGTATTCCTGTCCAGCAGGGAAGTGATTGTCCTGCCGTCTGTACTTTGATAGACTGTATCTTTCATGGAAATCACAGGAAGTGCGCCGTCGTGCCCTTTTACGGCTTGCAGGCAGGCGCTGACCAGCTCTGCCGACACCAGGGGGCGCGCTCCGTCATGAATCATGACGCAATCCGTATCGCAGGCATATTTCCGAATATCTTCCAGGCCATGCAGAATGGAAAGCTGTCTGTTCTCTCCCGGAGAGGAAAAGCCTCTGAATTTCTTCTGTCTGTCGATTGGTTCCATCCATTCCCGAATCTGCGTCTGCCACGACGGTGCAGCAACAATATGAACTGCGTCTATTTCCTCATGGAGAACAAATCGTTCCATACACCATGAAAGAATCGGTTTATCGTTAACTGTAAGATATTGTTTGGGGATGGATGTGCCGAGTCTTGCGCCAGTGCCGCCGGATAGAATGAGTGCTGTATTCATGGTCAGGTTCAGGTCCTTGCCCTGCTTTGCCTCCTGTATTTTTTATATGGAATTACTTGAAACTGCTTTACGGGTACCAAAAAAGGAAGGACATATCCACTTTATCTTTCGTATATGCGTATGTTTCAATCGCTTTGGATATGTGCTTCCTTTTTGTATTATAGCATGCTGTGGAGAAATGTGCAATCATTTTTTGTTTTATTTACAGCTTACAGCCTCACCTTTTTTATCTTTTGTATACGTGCAAACATCATTCACCCTGGATAAACTCTTCTTTCTGTTATCATAGCATATATTCTGGTTTCCGACAATCATTTTCTCGGAAACTTTTCATTCAACCAACTTTTAAACAATTTTTAAACCACAAAAAATATTGAAACATCAAAGAAATTGTGGTATCCTTATTATAAAAGCAATCACAGAACATTCGTTTTGTCAAATCAGTCCTTAAAAATGCAATTCGATAATCGTCAGCCGAGTCCCCGCTAACAGATTTTCCTGAGAATTTTGGGGAAAGTTGTATTTACAGAAATCCTGATTTATGATAAATTAATCATAGTAATTATTCAAAA
>DNJW01000214.1:0-13338 GCA_003488965.1 Lachnospiraceae bacterium
AATATTTTAAAGTTCTATTCTGAAAATATTTATTTCCGGCCCTTATCCTATAAAACAGATAAATTATCATTTACACATTGAAGATTTCTTTAATTCCATTCCGTTATTCTTTACAAACCGGAACATAAATCAAACTTTCTGTGATTATCTGTTAATGGAGGAAAAATTATGAAATACTTAACATTTGCTGTACCTTGTTACAATTCAGCCGCCTATATGGAAAGATGCATTGATTCTCTCTTAATTTTAAAAAATTATGTGGAAATTATTATAATAGACGATGGTTCTACCGACGAGACACCTGAAATTGCAGATAAATATGCATTTCAATATCCGGAAACAATCCGCGTTATCCACAAAGCAAACGGCGGACATGGTTCCGGGGTTAACACCGGACTTGCCCAGGCTTCAGGCAGATATTTCAAAGTGGTAGATTCCGACGACTGGCTGGATGCCGCTTCCCTGCAAAAAGTCCTATTCCGTATAATGCATTGGGAAAAAGAGAAAAAATGGGCGGATATGATTGTCTGCAATTATGTCTATGACCATTTATACGAAAACAGAAAAAAATCCATGTCTTATAAAAATGTTTTTAAAGAAGGGCAGATGCTTACATGGAATGATATCGGTATTTTTTCCCCTTCTCAGTATCTTGTAATGCATTCTCTTATTTTCCGTACGGAAGTACTGAAAAAAAGCGGCGTTACTTTACCGGAACATACTTTTTATGTAGATAACATTTTCGCCTATAAGCCTTTGCCCTATGTAGAAAAAATTTATTATATCAATACGGATTTATATCACTATTTCATTGGCAGGGAAGACCAGTCGGTAAATGAAGAAATTTTAAAACAAAGAATCGACCAGCAGATTTTTGTCACTAAAATAGTTGCCGGCTGTGTGGATTTAAAAGAGGTAAAAGGAAAATATCCTAAGCTTGCCCGGTATATGACCAGAAATGTGTCCATCATGATGGCTATTTCTTCCATTCATCTACTTTTGATTGATTCGGACGAGGCATGGAAAAAAAGGGATGATTTATGGAATTATATAAAAACCCACAATAAAAACCTATATCATAAGCTCCGTTATACTACTTTAAGCAGTTTTACCAATCTACCCGGAAAAACCGGACGTTTTGTCACGGTAACCGGATACCGGGCAGCACGGAAAATATATCAGTTTAATTAACGGATTTGTGTTGCCGCAAAACATAGAAATGGAGATATTATGCAGAAATTATATATTGCTTTAGTGGATACTCCGGGTATCTTTGCCTGGATAATACGCCGCGTTATCAAAATCAATTATATACATGTAGTACTTTCCCTTGATGAAAACTTTCAGGAAGCCTACAGCGTGGGAAGACGAAATCCATTTATTCCCTTTTTCGCCGGATTTGAAAAAGAAAATTTACACAAAATATACAAGGCATTCCCTACTGCCCGTTATAAAATATATTCTATTGCATGTACCGGACAGCAAAAGGAAGAAATTTCTTTCCGGCTGAAAAAATGTTACCAGAACCGGTTTTTATACCACTACTGTATTATTGGCCTTTTCTTTTTATTAATGGGAAAACCCTTTTATCAATATAACCATTACACTTGTTCCTCTTTTATTGCCAGATTGCTGGAGGATAATCATGTTCTTTCCTTTTCCAAGCATTTTTCTTTGGTGACGCCGAAAGATTTTTATGAATATGGATATGGCAATATTATTTATGAAGGAACATTACAGGAACTGTGCATACAGATAGATGCCCGCAGACTTATTTCGGAAACACCGGGGTATTGCTATTCAGGAGCCGTTTATGAAATCTAAATCAGCTAAAATATTTGAAATTATTTTCTTTTTATCTATTATGCTTCTGACATTTTATACAATTTTCAGCCGAAACGATTTGCCGGAAATCATTTTGGCTGTTAAAAAAATGAATCCTTTTTATTTTGTGTGTGCCGCTTTCTCGGCCCTTTTCTTTGTCTGTATGGAAGGATTTATGATTTGGTATCTCCTTGGAATTACCGAAAAGAATGTCTCTCTTTTTCGGTGTTTTTCCTATTCCTTTATTGGATTTTTCTTTTCCGGTATTACCCCTTCCGCTACCGGAGGACAACCGGCCCAGCTGGCTGCCATGAAAAAAGACGGTATTTCTTTAGGCAGCTCCACTCTCGCCCTGATGACAGTGGCTGTTTTCTACAAGTTAATACTTGCCCTTACCGGACTTGGTATACTCCTTTTATGGAAAAAAGGCTTATCATTATATCTGGGCAATTATATGCCCTTATACTATCTAGGTATTTTTTTAAACAGTGCTCTCGTCGTTCTTCTTTTTTTGATTATGATACACGGTAACTGGATGGAAACTATTCTCCTGCAGGCAGAAAAGCTTTGTGTTAAAATCCATCTATGTAAACCATCGGAGCAAAGAAAAAAAACGTTCCGCCGTATCATTTCCGATTACCGGCAAACGCTTTATTTCTTATTAAAAAACAAGTCCAAAATTGTAGTAACCATTGTCTGCACTTTTTTTCAAAGATGCAGCCTTTTCCTGCTGACCTATTTTATCTACCTGGGATTCGGACTCTCCGGCCATAGTCCTTTACTTATTATGACATTACAAGCCTCCGTTTATATCGCCGTAGATATGCTTCCCCTTCCCGGTTCCCAAGGAATATCGGAACTCATCTACCTTTCCATATTCATCCCTATTTTTACTGATGTTTTCTTAACTCCCTCCATGTGTGTTACAAGAGGACTCAGCTTCTATTTTCTTTTAATCATAGGAGCCTGCGTAACCCTTTTCTATAGCCATAACAGATAAATTAAAGTAATAATCAGTCCTGTACAAAACAAAAGCAGACCAAAGGATAAGCTTCTCCTTATAATAGTACTATTTTCCTGCCATTCCTCATGCTTCAATGCCAGTTTATGCTCGTAGTCTGCTCTATGAGGTTTCTTTTTCCAAAAAGTACGGTTCATAAAATACACAAAATTATCCATTCCCATTCCTGTCATATGTGTCAGATAAGTACCTTCTTCCAGTTCATGGGGAAGCTTGCTGTCCCTATAAATTGTCTTACGCAGCAGCACTATCAGGCTATCTGCTAAGCTGTCAAATATTCTGCATATAACAGCAAATATCATAGGAAAAATTTTCAGCATCAATGGACGGTAAACTGTATTTTCCAAATCCCAGTATCTGTTCCAGCGGTTTACATATATATTTCCCTCCGCCTCTTTTTTCATCATCCATTTTCTTACCAGCACAAAATAAAGAATAACACCGATTATAATGGAAACCAGGCCGCCCTTTAAATTAGCCGCGCTGAAATATCTGACAGATTCCCCAAATTTTCCGGGGCTCATAAACCCTTCCCCAAAATCGGCAATAAAATCCATCACTGCTTCGGGAAATAATCCCATCACTGGGAAAATCAACGAACTGGCTGTCAAAACAAAGGCGCTGGCCTTATTCATGTATTTTCCATTTAATTCGTCAAATTTCTCCTGCACTGCCGCATCGTTATTCTTTTCTATAAATAGCGCCACATATAATTTCAGCATATAAGCTACCGTACATCCGCCGCTGAATAAAAAAATCCATTCCACACCCTTCATCGCCCCTGCGGTTAATAATCCTACAGAAGAATATCCTGCATCCAATACCTCTATATACTCTACAATACTTTCATGAATCAAAGTCTTGCTCACATATCCGCTCCAAAGCGGAACTCCGCCAATACCCAATGCTCCCATAAGGAATATAAAATGGAGAAGCGGTTTTTTATGCCCGAATCCTTTTATTTCATTTAAATCCAGCTTGTGGATATTCATAAATACAACGCCTGCTGCCATAAATAATACTAACTTAAACAGAGAATGATTTACCATATGAAGCAGAGAACCTCTGACTGCCAGACCGTTTTCATTGCCTAACAATCCCTGCATACCGATTCCCACCAGTATAAAACCAATCTGGGATACAGAAGAGCAGGCCAGGGTTCTCTTTAAATTCACGGAAAATAAAGCCAATACTGCTCCCAGAAGCATAGTTGCCACACCTGTCAAAAGAATCAAAGTCCCCCATTTCTTATCATACAAAAAGATTTTGCAGCTCACCGCCAGTATACCGAAAATACCCGTTTTTGTCAGTATGCCGGATAAAAGAGCGCTAGCCGGGGCGGGAGCCGCCGGATGGGCTTTCGGAAGCCATATATGAAGAGGAAATGCTCCGGCTTTTGCACCAAATCCAAACAACATGCATATGCCCGCTATATACAATACTCTTCTTCCATGTTCTCCTTCTGCTCCCTTTTGTGCCATAATACTTTGGCACACCTCATACAGCTTTTCAATATCCAAAGTACCCGTTTCATGGTAAAGCAGAAAAAGACCCATCAGCATCACAAGTCCGCCTACTACGGCTACTGCCAGATAAGTTTCTGCTGCACGAAGAGATTCTTCTTTTTCATCATGAGCTACCCATACATAAGAAGTAAAGGACATTATTTCAAAAAAGATAAACATCGTATATAAATCCGCTGACAGAAATACTCCCATAGTAGCCCCAAGCGTTACTAAAAGAAAAAAGTAATATCTGTTGCGGTTTCTATAATGAATAAAATATTCCTTCGAAAATATTGTAGATGTCATCCACATAAAAGCTGCAATCAGTCCGTATAATACTCTGAAACCGTCAATTACAAAATACAGCCCCATTCCGCAGATTCCGGGAATATGACAAAAAGACGGATATCCGAACGAATTCGATATATCTTTACTTAACTGCCACGCAATATCATACATGAAAAATACATATAATATCATGAAAAATTCTACTATTGCAATCAAATTTACCAGATAATCTCTTGCCGTCTTATTTTTTCTTCCGGTTACATAAGCTGCTATTGCTCCAGCCATAGGAAAAAAAACAAGACAAGGCAACATATAATTTTCTTCCATGACTAACCTCCCATTCTATTTATGAAACATTATAATAACCATTAGCCACATCCCGGAAAAAATTAACCAAAGGAGAGGAAAACAGTCCGAAACCAACAATTACGGCAGCAAATACAATAAGCGGCAGCAGCATCTTCCAATTCGGGTCAGAAAATTCTTTTACCGTACTTTCATCAAAACCTGCTGGAGGAAAAAAAGCTCTCACTACAATTGTCAGCATATAAATAGCTGTCAGAAGTGCCGAAACCAGCAGACAGCCTATACCGAAATAAGACATCGTATTTCCGCTTTCAACTGCCGCATATGCCAGATTCCATTTACTGATAAAACCCGCCAAACCCGGCACTCCCATAAGAGCCAGAGAAGCAACCGTAAATATCCCAAATACCCAAGGCATCTTCCGGCCAAGCCCGTCCAGCTCATGGACATAATGTTTCTTTGTCTGATGCATAATAGCTCCTGCACAGAAAAACGCACATATTTTCATAAATGCGTGAAACACCAAATGAGTTAACGCTCCTACCATCCCTATAGGCGTCATTATGGTTACACCAAAAAGAATATAGGATAAATTGCTGATTGTGGAATAAGCCAGCCTTCTTTTTAAATGTGTTTCTTTCACCGCACGGCTGCATCCATATACAATCGTAAACATAACAATACCCATTGTTACATACTGTGCCCAGGTTCCTCTAAGAAAATCTGTTCCAAAACAATAGAAAGTAAGCCGGATTATGGCAAAAGCTCCTGCCTTTACTACCGCTACTGCATGTAAAAGCGCCGTAACAGGAGTAGGCGCTACACCTGCCTGCGGAAGCCAGGAATTAAAGGGACAGACTGCTGCTTTTACACCAAAACCCATAAAAGCAATAACATAAATTAACAGCAGAATGTTTCCTCTATCCCCGATTTTTTCTAAATCCAATACGCCGCCAAGGATAAATTTTGTTGTATTCCCATAAACAATAATAAATATCATTCCGATAAAAGCAAAAGCCGCCCCGCCTAAAGAATAATACAAATATTTTCTGCTAGCCAATATAGCCTCTCTGGTAAGGGTATGCATGACCAAAGGAACAGTAACTAAAGTAAGAAGCTCATAAAAGAAATACATGGTCAGAATATTATCGGCCAATGCAATACCAAGGGTAACACCATAAGTAATCGTATAAAACATAAAAAATACTTTTTCATGCTTTTCCTTCGTCATATATTCAAAAGAGAATAAAGTGGCAAGAGGCCAAAGAAAGGAAACCAGTCCGGCAAAAATCATACCCATTCCATCCATCCGGAAAGCAATAGTCAGATTCCCTGTAAACTTAACAAGAATAAAACTGTCCGCCGGTCTATGATAAAGCAATGACCATACAAGCAGAGTATTTAACATCACCGCCAATTCCAGAAAAATTTCCATATACTTTCGTTTTTTAAAAGGAATAATAGGTATCAGCGCACCTGTAAATATGGGTATTAAAATTACAGCTATTAATAATATCTTATTCATGCTCCGATTCCTCCCTATAAAATCCCTGATACAATACCGGAAATATATTCTATTAGCGGATTAGGCCAAATTCCGAATCCCACTGCCAGACCGGAAAGTATAACTATCGGTACAAGCATAGAAACAGATTCCTTTTTTTCCGGATATCCATAACTTTCACCCGGAAAAAATCCTTTCATTGTAAGAGGAAGCAGATATCCTGCGGTAAGTAAGGCGCTGATTAGTAAAATTACCGGTCCCAGCCAATAAAAAACATTCATTCCCGAATCCAGAGCTCCTGATGCCAAATACCATTTGCTGATAAAACCGCTGGTAGGAGGAATACCAATTAATGCTAATGATGCAAACGTAAAACACCACATTGTTATGGGCATTTCTCTGCCGATTCCCCTTAACTCATCTGTTCTTGTTTTTCCGGTTTGACGGATTATCGCACCAGCAATAAGAAATAAAGCACATTTAATAAATGCATGAAATACCATATGGAGAATAGCGCCTTCCAAAGCAACAGGCTGCAGCAGGGCAAGCCCGAATAAAATATAGGAAACTTGGCTTACCGTGGAATAAGCCAGCCTTTTTTTCAGCATTTTTTCTCTATACGCCAGCATAGAGCCCATAAAAACCGTAATAAGCGTCAATATAAGCCAAACCTCCTGTACCCAGGTTCCGCGGATAAAATCCGCTCCGAACATATAATAAACCGTCCTTATCATACCGAGTACACCCCCCTTTACAATCACAGCGGACAGTACTGCGCTGGCCGGAGCCGGAGCCACCGGATGAGCCGTAGGAAGCCACGCATGGAGAGGAAACATACCCGCTTTCACACTGAACCCGATTATCATAATAAATGCAATGATTAATAATAAATTTTCATTCCCGGAAATCATAGCTTTATCCAGTACGCCTCCGGCTGTAAAAGTAAGAGTATTTCCATAGCGGCAAAGAAAATATAAACCGAACAATGCCATGTAAGCCCCACAAAAAGAATAAAATAAGTACTTCAAAGCCGCCATTACTGACTCCCTGCTTCTTGTATGAATAACCAGAGGCATGGAAAGAAGAGTCATCAATTCATAAAATACATAAAAAGTAATCATATTTCCGGCAAATCCCAGACCGACTAAAATACCGAATTCAATCAAATAAAAGCCATAAAACCTTTTTTCCCCCTCTCCTCTTTTTTCATGATGGGATTCCATATAGAAAAAAGAGAAAAAACCGGCTAAAATCCAAACAGCTGCCACTACAATTACAAACAGCAACCCTATGTTATCAGGCTTTAAATAAATCGGAAGAGTAACCGCAAAACGAAATAAAATTACAGCCTCTCCGTCTATATGGAATAAGGCATAGACTGCGGAAATACCTGTTATCAATAGAGCTGTCCCGGTTATTCCTATTAAAATATTCCTATTTTCAGGTTCCTTCATTACCAGCAGAAAAAAACCGGCAGCAATTGGAAAAAGGATTGGAAATAACATTGTATAAATCATATCTACCTCTTTTCTGCAGCATTACGCAAATATACTAAGCCCCGACTCAATTAGATTTACAATCGGCTGAGAGCATACGCCCAACAGTACATTCAACAAAATAAAACAAAATAAAACCGCCGCATATATTTTATTATGATACCAGGGAACGGTAGGATATCCCTTGTCATCCATAGGAGTATAAATACGTATTACTGTTTTCATAAAATAGATTGCATTTAATATGGTACTGATACCCAGTACAATAAGCGTCGGCAGCATCTTTCCTGTATTCTGCACCGCCGCCTGAGAAAACAAAAGTTTACTAATAAAGCCCGAAAATAACGGTACACCTACCATAGATAATGAACCCACCGAAAATGCAACGCCGGCACATTTATTTCTGTATCCGGATCCGGTCAGTTCAATAAATTTCCTGCTGCCGCCGGATACGTCGGTAAGACCGATAGCTGAAATAAAAAGCAGAGACTTCGTTGCCACATGGGAAATGACATGGAATACCGAAGCAACCATTCCCGCCTGCGTTCCCATACCTACTCCCATATAAATATATCCTACCTGGGCTACGGAAGAAAATGCAATCATCCTCCGCACATCATTCTCTTTAATTGCACTTAATGAACCAAAAACCATTCCCATTAAACCAAAAATAAAGAGTACATTCACAATCTTACTATCATGAAATACTTCAAATCCAATTACCCTATATATAATCTTAAATAACAGAAATATATACCCCTTTGATACAAGACTGGATAAAATTGCTGCAGAAGAAACGGTAGAATAACCATAAGCATCCGGCAGCCACGCATGAAAAGGAAACAGTGCGCTTTTAATAGCAAGTCCTACGGATATGATTGCAATCGTAACAAGCAGCGGAGGCCTATAAGCTCCTTCCGCCACAATGCGGGTAATTTCTATTTTAATGTTGGACATCAGCAGATGCCCTGTCAAATCATACAGCATACAGATTCCAACCAGAAACAAACCGGAACCCAGTAAACTCATAATCATATAACGGACAGCCGCTTCTATCGTTCTTCCGTTCTGCCTTATCATAATCAGCCCGCAGGCGGAAATTGTGTTAATCTCTACAAATACATAAGCCGTAAATAAATCGTTGGTATATATCAGTGCAAGCAAAGAACTCAACATCAAATCCGCCAGTACATAATAAAGCCCCTGCTTTCCCTCTTCTACCTCCTGCACCAGCTTATGTCTTCCGCCTAATAGGCATAAAAGCATAATCACACAAAAAAAGAAGGCCAGACCTGTTTCCAGCATGCCTACCCTCAATTCGTTTCCCCATGGCGCGGGAAAACGTCCCATCACATATACGTAAGCTTCGCCGGTTCTTACCGTGAATGCCAAAACCGCTGCCGACAATATAATATTCAGAACGAGTACCGCCACATTTAGCATTCTTGCAATTTTTTCTTTAAATGCAGAACTAATAATCCCTGCAAACATACAAAGCATAATAGAAAAGCAAGGAAAATTCTGTACAAATTCCATTTGTCCGGACATTTTCTATAACCCCTCCTTTTTTAAACGAAGGGAAATTTCATCTAAATCTAAAGTATGATATCTTTGATACAGACGGATAGTCAGTGACAGCATTAAAGCGGATACCGATACGGAAACAACAATACCTGTCAGCACAAGACCGCTGGGAACCGGATTGATATACTTCTCTGCATCTTGGATATTGTCCACCACAATGGGTGCAATTCTTCCGGAAATATACCCCTTTTCTGCAAGAAACAAGTAAACTGCTGTATCCATAATATTCAGACCAATAATTTTTTTAATCAGATTACTCTGCAGCATTAAATTTCCAAAACCGATAACAAATAAAACCATTGCTACTGCTTCACCATAGTTGTTCAGTAAATTAACTCCCATCCTTACAGCCCTCCTCTTCGGAATAAAGCGTAAAAAGCATACATAGTACATGCTACCTCTATACCTACGCATATATTAATAGGAAAAATAATACCTGCACTGACAATATGTCCCGGTATTCCCAGGGGAATATGATTTTCTATTCCATTTGCTCCTGTTACGTAATAATATATGCCAATCAGCCCATACATACAAAGAGCGGTGACTTTTGTAATCTTATATATATTTTCATTAAAAAAACGCTGTGTTTTCTCAAATCCAAAGGCACTGGCATATAAAATCATCCCTGCTCCTATCGTTGCGCCTCCGGAAAATCCCCCTCCCGGTGACAAATGGCCGTTCAATATAATATAAATACCGAAAATAAAGATTACCGGCACTAAAAACATTGCCGTAGCCTGAAGAATAGCATCGTTTTTAGGCTCGAAACGCATATCATCCAATACTTCTTCTTTTTTTGACTCCGCATCTTCTATCATCAGCATAATCATAACACAGCAAGTAGCTATAAAAAGCACATTAGTTTCGCCAAAAGTATCAAATGCACGGTACGTGAGTATCATTCCGGTAACAATATTAACAGCTCCTGTTTCTTGCATACCCTTTTCTATATATCTTTTGGCCACTTCGTTGTTGTCCGGATTGGAAGCATTTCCCGTAGGCGGCAGATAAGAAACAGTAAACAGAAGCAGGCCAAGAAGCAAAATACAAAACACTACTGCCATAATCCTATAAAAATACCGGAAAAATATTTGCCATCTGTTATACTTAAGATTATATACCTTATCCATTACCATCTGGCTTTCTCTCATTCTGTCTTGTATGGATGCCTCTTCCTCTATGTATTCCTTCTGAGGCTTCATCTCCATATTTCCGATATATGGGTCTTTTTCCCCGGAAAGCCAACGGAAAAAATGAAAGGCCTTCGTTCTTTTATATTCCTCTTCCGGTTTCATCCTGCTCATTTCGGACTTTACCTCCTTCTCTGCTCTATCATACTTTCCTTTTCACCCTTCTGGTTCTCTTCTTCAATTGCATTTATTTTCTTTAAGGTTACAAAAAATAATACGCTTGTTACTCCCGCACCTACTGCTGCTTCGGTTATAGCAAGATCCGGAGATTCCAGACAAATCCATATAATGGACATCACTAGGCTGTATGACATAAAAATAAGAATAGAATTCAACAGTTTTTTTGAAAAACTGACGGATATTGCACACACCACAAGAAAAAAAAGTAAAATGTATTGAAAAATTCTCATCCTCTTTCCTCCTCTTTTTCTATTTGAACTACTTCTCCATTTTCCGACAGACCAAGCCCTGTCTCACAGAATTTCTTTATTCCATCATTAGTTGACACTTCAAGTCTGGCTATCAAATGAGAAGATACCGGCGATGCAAACCATAAAAATACTACAATAAGAGCCATTTTTAATGTAATAAAATTAATTCCGGAAAATATCATTAACCCTATCAATGATATACTGATTCCTAAAGTATCTCCCATAGCTGCTACATGCATCCTGTTCATTACATATTTCAAATGAAAAATTCCATATACTTCCACTATAAATATGAATAAACCGCAAAGTATTACAGCGGTTCCTACAATAAAACGAATCCACTCAAAAGCCTCCATTCCGTTTTGCCTCCCTTGCATCTTTTTTCTCGCTATGTACCCCCATATATACCTTTGTCAGTACAACAACTGCAAGAAAACTAATCATGGCATAAATCAGACAGATATCCACCAGATATCCTTCTTCCAGCAAAAGAGCAAGAATTGCTATAATTACCATAACCATTGTTCCTATCATATTGACCGCTACAATCCTGTCAGCCACCCTCGGTCCCTTTACTGCGCGTATCAGACATAAAAAAATCATTAAGGCAAGAAAAACCAGTGCGCCTACATATACTGTTCTATATGCTGTTCCCAATGCTGTCAGCTCACCTGTGACTACCATTTTATCTACATCCTTTCCATTTTTTCCAAAAGCTTTACAAATATGGAATGATTCATTCCTTCCGCCAATTCCTTATCCAGACAATGTACTACATATTCGTCCCCTTCCAGAGATACTGTAATCGTCCCGGGTGTAAGCGTGATGGAATTAGCAAGAATTACTCTTGCCTGCTTTGTTTTCAGATTCGTCTGAAAGCGGACCAGAGCCGGTTCAAGGTCATATCTGGAAGATGTAATCAGTTTAATCACTGCAAAATTTGCTTTAACAATTTCCCATACCAGTACACATACATACTGTAAAATACAAAATCCTCTTTTTCCATATACAATATCCTTATGTATGCTGTAATTCATAAATTTACAGATAAATGCATACATAACGGCAGATATAACCAAACCGAATAATACTATTTCTAAAGTTACCGCCCCGTTAAAAATAATCCATACAAGAAAAAAAAGTAAAAACATAGGAATCTATCCGTGCCTTTCTATCAGCCAGCAAATATAAATTGCAGCTGTATAATTACCTATCATGCTAAAAAGTCCGGCAAGCCGGACTTTTTTACGCAAGCGATGCCGTTTACAGCAATTCTTATCTCCGCGAATGTCTTCAAATATCTCTATAACAGTTTTTCCAGCTTACTTTCCAGCTCTCCTTTTGCTACAGCTCCTACACTGGTTTCTATGGGCTGTCCGTCTTTAAAAATAATAAAGGTGGGAATAGACATTACATGGTATTTTTGTGCTATCTCCATCTCTTCATCGATATTAAGCTTCCCTATTTTTATTTTTCCTCCGTAACTTTCTGCCAGACTCGCTACGATAGGAGCCATCATTTTACATGGATTGCACCAGTCGGCATAAAAATCCACCAATACCGGTATTGATGAATTCAATACTTCTTCTTCAAAGTTTTGTGTTGTAAATTTGTATTCCATACTTTTCTCCATTTCTGCACGGCTTTATTGTGTATAACAAGTTTGTGGATGCCGCACAGACACAAACTTGGGATTGAAAACTTTTCATTTTCAATCTTATATCTTTCTTTTTATTAAAATATATTTTTATCTGGTAATAATATATTTATAAATAGGATTTCCTTTGGAAGAAAACTTTTCCTCATATTCCGTCATTACATTTCCTTCCCCCATTTCTTCATCATGATGCAGGTCGTAGCTTATTTTTTCCGCTTTCCACCCGGCCGCTTCCAGTTCGTCCAACGCAAATGAAAACAAATCCTTATTATCTGTCTTAAATTCAATCCATCCGTCTTTTTTTAAAATTTTATCGTATCTTTGTAAAAATTCTCTGGAAGGAAGCCGTCTCTTCGCATGCCTGTCCTTCGGCCAAGGGTCTGAAAAATTCAAATAAATCCTATCTGTTTCTTCTCTGTCAAATACATTCCCTATTGTTTCTGCATCCATCCTGACAAATCTTACATTTGCAAGAGGGTACTCCTCCATTTTTTGTATCGCCCGGAGCAATACGCTGGAATATTTTTCA
>DNJW01000214.1:13646-14025 GCA_003488965.1 Lachnospiraceae bacterium
TACGCTGGAATATTTTTCAATTCCTATATAATTCACAGATGGATGAAGCTTTGCCATATCCATAAGAAAACGGCCTTTTCCCATTCCTATCTCTATGTGTATGGGATTATTATTCCCAAAAATCTCCTTCCAATTCCCTTTCTGATTTTCCGGTTCATGGACAACAAATTCGTTGCTTCCGATAATTTCTCTTGCTCCCGATATATTTCTTAATCGCATTCCATATGCTCCTTTTCCTCTGTCCTGCCTATTTTACACCTTTTATTCCGAAAAGAAAAGATCCATGCCCGCGATAAATTTCATAAAAAATTAGATGTTTTTTTATGAAATTAGTTTGGTTTTCATAAAGAAATAGTGTATGATAAAATATAGTGTTTTT
>DNJW01000229.1 GCA_003488965.1 Lachnospiraceae bacterium
TCACAACTTAGTGTTTCGCAATTGTCTATTATCCTCCTTTACACTTCCATAATAAAATTATCAATCAGGCGGGTAGTTCCAATATAAACCGCCATAGCAACCAGCACCCGGCCTTCTGCTTTTGCCAAAGGCTCCATACTGTCCGCGTTCACCATTTCCACATAATCAATTTTTGCCAGCGGTTCCGTCTCTATCAGTTCCTTCATTGCGGTTAAAACAGTATCCGCATCCCGTTCGCCTTTTTTCATCCTGTCTTCGCCGTGAAAAACTGCTTTGGAAAGCACCAGCGCCGCCTTTCTCTCTTCCTCGCTTAAATATGTATTTCTTGAGCTTTTCGCCAGACCGTCTTCCTCCCGTATAATCGGACATCCCACGATTTCAATATCCATATCCAAGTCACGGACCATCCGCCGGATGACTGCCAGCTGCTGTGCATCCTTCTGTCCAAAATACGCCTTGTCCGGCATGACAATATGAAACAGCTTGCAGACAACCGTGCATACTCCCCGGAAATGGGTAGGACGGGTCTTTCCGCAAAGCCCTTCGCTTACCTTCTGCATTTCTACATAGGTAGAAAAATCCGGCGCATACATTTCCTCCGCTTCCGGATGAAAAATCAAATCTGCTCCCGCTTGTTCACAAAGCCTTTTATCTGCTTCAATATCTCTCGGATAAGTAGCCAAATCCTCATTTGCGCCAAATTGAATGGGGTTTACAAAATCGCTGACCACCACCTTGTCATTTTCGGTCACCGCCCTGTCAATCAGGCTTTTATGCCCCTCATGAAGGTAGCCCATCGTAGGCACAAGCCCCACAGTCAGCCCCTGCCTTCTCCATTCTTTTACCTGTTCCCTTACCTCATTGATTAATCCAGTGATTTCCATAACACTCCTCCTGACAATTTACGCTTACTATTAGCAGCTTCACTATAGGGCTTTTAACATCCTAACCCTATAAAACAAAAAAGCCTGGACATCCTTCTGTCCAGACACACAACAAAAAACTCTTATATGAAAATGTGCTGTCCGCCGGTACAGCCATCCGCTACAAGAATTCTACGTTATTTACTTATTGTATGCACTGGTACAGTTCCTTCGGATACCGTCCAGTAAAATAATAGCACATGTTCTCATCAAGCGCAAGCCCTGCTCTAATACACCCCCCGGATTCCCAAGTCACTGTCCAGCGTATTCATATTATAAAGCAGCAGCACATCCGTCACTCCTGGATGTTCCTTGATAAAGGAAGATACTCCCTGCTTATAATATCTGGTATCAAAAACATATATCCGCTTATAGTGATGAACCAGAAACGGCACCATGGAATTGGCATAGCTGTCCTTTATCAATACCAGTTCCCTGTCTGAGTCCGCCGTTTCATTGGTAATTTCTATCAAAGAGTGCAGATTATCCAAAAACAGGGAATACTTGTCCTTCATATCTGCATACTCCAGATTATAAAGACTGTCTGTCACTTCACCGGTATCCGCATATTCCACCTTCAGCTTGTCCGACGGATTTGTATAGATAATTATTTCATCCCCCTTCCGTCCGTAATCCCCTGACTTGGAATACACCGTCCCCCTGAAATCCTCTGCTGCAGTCCGGGATGTCATTTCTTCCAGCGCCACCGCCTCCAGCCCTGCTGCCCTGCAGTAAGCCTGATATCCTGCATATGCCCCCATCGTTGTCCAATGATGGTCCGTCCTGTAATACAGCTCCACCTTCTCTTTCTGCGCTTCCAAATCCCCGCTGCAGTCCACCGGTTCAATCCCTGAAATTTCATATATCATGCGTGCAGTTTCCATCTGATTCCTTACGGGTGCATAATCCGGGAGTTTTTCCCGGTACACGGAAACAGCCGTAGGCACCAGCATCAGTCTTAATTCTGCATTCTGTCCCTCCAGTTCTTGCGCAAAAGTCTTTAATATCTGCCCAATCCGCTCCGTATTCTCCGGTTTTTCATATTCCTCAATCAGATATCCGTCCTTGGCCATATAAATACCGTTGATTTCTTTCTTTCCTGTCCACATCTCTGCCTTTGTTTTCATTTCCATAAAAAAGTCCCGGAAAGGAAAATGGTCCGCCAGATAAGACTCAAGATCCTCCATATACTCCCCCTCTTTTATCCGTTCCAATCCCCAGATAGGAAATTTCGCCAGATATCTGTTCTCATTTTCCGAAAATTCCTTTTTATCCATTGCAAGAAATAAAACCGGCAGCAGCAATGTTATGCCCATAAGAAGCAGCGCCGTCAATGTCCTTATCTTCTTTTCTCCCGTTTCTTGTTCTTTCATCCGCTGTTCACCTGTCCCTTCCATCCATTTCTGCCCTATATTATAGTTAACGGCATTAGAAATTCCATTTACTATATCTATGCTCAAAACCTAAAATACAAAAACGGATTATAGGTATCATTGACCAGAAAAGCTACCGTTACCAGAAACAGCAGCACATATCCTGCCATGGATACCAAGGCAGCCGCCGTTCTCCCCCTGCTTCCCATCGTCCTTATCTTTTCTTTCACCCAAGGATATAACGGAAATGCAAGCAATACAGCCGGCAGCAATACCGCCATATAATTTTGCAGATACCACAGACACTCCGTTCCCCAAAGGGAATTGCCCGCACAGCCTGCCATAGCACGGAAATAAACTCCCAATGCTTCCATGTCATCGAATACGAAAATAACGAATCCCACTACCACAATCAGCAGAGCATACAAATGCCTTACCGCTTTAGGAAGCGATTCCAATGCTCTGCCCCATACATATTTTTCCAAAGCCAGCAATACTCCGTAGTATAGACCCCAAAGGACAAAATTCCAGGCAGCCCCGTGCCACAGCCCTGTAAGAAACCATACAATTAACATATTCCGCAAATGCTTTGCCGTCCCCTTCCGGTTTCCTCCCAGCGGGATATATACATAATCCCGGAACCATGTGGACAGCGAAATATGCCACCTTCTCCAAAAATCCGTCACCGATACGGAAGACAATGGATAATTAAAGTTTTCCGGGAAATGAAATCCCAGCATTCTTCCCATACCGATTGCCATATCGCTGTATGCGCTGAAATCAAAATACAGCTGCAAGGTAAATGCCGCCGCCCCCAGCCATGCCGTTGCCACGGATGCCTGTCCTGCTTCCAGGGCACGTATTTCCTCCCATAAGGCTCCCGCCTGATTTGCAATCAGCACTTTCTTAAAAAGTCCCTGCATAAACCGGAACAGCCCCTCTTCTATCCCTTCTTTCCCAATCTTTCTTTCCTGCAGCTCCTCATTCACAGTGCTATACCGTACAATCGGTCCTGCTACAAGCTGGGGAAACATGGATACATATGTCAGATAATTCAGATAACTCTTTTCTACCGGTACTTGTCTCCGGTACAAATCAATACTATAGCTCATCGTCTGGAACGTAAAAAAGCTGATTCCCACCGGCAGCCCAAGACCCAGCGGCTTTAACTGCAAAGAAAAAAGCCCGTTAAGGGTCGCAATAAGAAAATCAGCGTATTTAAAAAAGGCAAGTACAGAAAGATTAATTGCCACAGAACATACAAGAAAAAATCTGCGCTTGCCTTGTGTTTTACCAAACTTTTCCATTAGCCTGCCGTTGCAATAATCCACTGCCGTTGCAAAAAACATTAATAAAATATAAACCGGTTCCCCCCATGCATAAAATATAAGACTGAACAACAATAAAACCATATTTTTCCATCTGCCGGGAACCGTATAGTACAAAATCAGGCATAAAGGAAGAAAGAAAAATAAAAACGGAATGCTGCTAAAAACCATATCAGTATATCCTTTCTAAATTCCTTCTTCAATTATTTTTTCAATCGCATCTTTCGATTCCGAAATCACTAAGTATACATAATTCCCCTTGGATTTTACAGAACTCTTATCGACGATTTCAAACTGCTCCGGAAGATAGTCTTCCATTTCCCCCTTCTTTTCGTCTACCACTACCTGAAGAGCAGAACTGATTTTTTCGATATCTCCTTCATCCTTTACCTTCATAATGACAATTGTCTCCGCACTGGTAGCTTCTTCCGACATCACAAACACATATTCCTCCAGCTTTTCCGGGTCAATACCGTAATAATTGGAAATAAAACTGTCTGCCATCTCCACCGGAGAATACAGTTCTACGCTCTGGGCAATCTCCTCATAAATCTCTTTTACAGGTTTTGCTTCCTTTGCCTCTATTGCCCCGTCAACCTGATTCTTCTCTTCAATAGCCGCCGCTTCCTCCGCAGCCTCTCCCTTTCCGCAGCCGCCAAACAGAACCGCCGCAGCCAGCATACCGGCACATACCGCCTTTGCACCAAATCTTTTCATAATCTACCCGCTCCCTTTTCTTTTTCTATTTTAAATTAACATCATCCGTTTACTGCAAATGTTCCCCCGCATATTTCCTCAGCACAGATACCCATACATCATAAGCCTCCGGGTTCTGATGTGCAAACCCGTCGCTACAGTATTCCTCTGCCAAATCCCCGTTTTCATCGGCAAGAGCCTCCGCTATATCCACAAATCCCCATCCGTTCTCTTCCGCCATCGCCTCAAGCATAGCATTATATTCCCGGATTGTATTGTTTTCCAGTTTTCCGGTCTCTTTCCCCTTTAATACATAGGTCATACTCATAATATATATTTCCGTATCCGGGTTGCTTTCCTTGATTTTGCCGATTAGTTCCTTATATTTTTCGCAGCTTCCCTCTACTCCGGTGATATTCAAATCGTTCATTCCCAGCATGATAAAAATCTTTTTTCCTCCCATCAGGGCAATGGATTCCCACACCTGTCTTTGCTTTCCCTGATAAACAGGATGCACACTGTCCTCCTTCACTTCCCACAGCGCGTTATTAGCTGAAAAACTGCCTGCTGCAAGAAAATTCATCCGGCTAAGAAACGTGTCCTGCCTTTTCATGGCATAATTCCGGAATCCCAGCATAATGGAATCTCCCACAAAAACGGAATCATCAAAATATGCATCTATTTCCTCTGCATTTTCTTCTTTTTCCTCCGGTTCTTCCCCTTCGCCTTGCTCCGTCGCAGCGGCTTCTTCCGTTTCATCCCCGGCTTCTGCTTCTCCGGTGCTTTCTTCTGTATCTTCGGAATCCGCTATAAAATCATCACCCTCCTCGCTTTCCGATTCTTTCATATCCGTACCGGCCTCCTTGTCTGCGGAATTTTCCGCCCCTTCATTGAGCTTGCCGCTTTCAACGGTTCCCGTCCCTTTCTCAGAATATGCGTTCATTGTTATCTTAATGCTTTCTATTTCCCTGACGGCTCCCAGTACTATCTCTGCCCCATCTTTTTCTGCTTTTTTTCCGGCAGCAGATACACTCATCCCAAGGCCGCCTACTGCAAAAACAAATGCCATTCCAACAGCTATGGCATATCTCCACCCATTCTTTTTCATTGCCACACCCCATCCCTTTTCCGAAAGTGCTGATTCCAAACTTTCCAGAAATATATTTCTAATCAAATTTTATCCTTGAAATGCATCAAATTCACATCATTTTTGCATCATTTTTGCATCATTTTGTCATTTTCTGTCGAAACAGAAGCCACAGTTTCTTTGTTACTGCCATCTCTCATTATTATATTACATATTATTCTATTTTCAAGCATTCCGCGTATACCTGCAGGCAGGAAAATTTTTGCATCCGTAAAAAGTACCGAATTTTCCCTTCCGCAGACAAAGAATCCCGCCGCATCTGGGACACTCCATTTCCGCTTCCGTTCTCCCCTCCCCTATGTTTTCCTCCTTGCTCTTCTTCCATATTTTTCCCAGTTCTTCATAACATTTCTGATTCATCCGGCAATCATTCAATGCCCTATGGGCTCCCTCTGTATTGATATGAAAATATGCAGCAACATCCGTCAGTTTGTAATGAGACAGCTGGGGCAGACAATTTCTCGCCATATACAATGTATCGATATAATCATTATCCAGTTCCTTCCTCAAAGCCTCCCATCCCGCATCATAGGCAAAATTCATATCAAATGTATGTATATTGTGCCCTACCAGTATACTGCTGCCGGCGAAATCCATAAAGCCGCCAATCGCCTTCTCAATATCCGGTGCATCCTTTACCATACTGTCCGTAATCCCATTCACCCTAGTCGCTCCTGCCGGAATATGACGCCTGGGATTTACCAAGGTAGAATATTCCGCTGCAATTTCTCCCCCGCATACCTTTATGGCTGAAATCTCAATAATGACATCTCTTTCAGGATTAATCCCGGTGGTTTCCAAATCAAAAACCACATAATTCTCCACATATTCATTTAAACGCTTCCCTTTCCTTCTAGCCGCCAATCCGCTCTCCTCTTCTTTCTGTATATTAGTCAGTCTTCTTATATCATCCCATTCAGTTCCTGATACAAACTCTTCGCATAGCTGTCCGTCATACCGCAGATAGAATCCGTTATCAGCAGCAGACGCAGATAAAGCTTTTCCGTTTCATCCTTATTTTGGGAATAAATTCGGTAAATCGCTTTATAGTTATCGGAAACCAGCGCCATCATTTTCTCCTGCACCGCATTCAGTTCTTTATCCGTATCATAATAAATTACTGCATCCGTAAACTTTTCCAGCAGGAAATCCATTATTCTTTCCGCCGCAATTTCCAGTTTTAAAATAGGCTGGGATATAAAGGCATAACGGTATGCGATATCTCCCAGTGCCCAGGCAAGCCGCTCCCCGTCCGTGCCATGAATCAGTTCCTTTGTATGTTTCCCTTCCATAATTTGCTTATAATTGTGCGCAAATCCATCGGTAGCACAAGTAATCAGCTTCGCCTGTACCCTAACAATCCAATTCTGCACCGCGTGCCCCTCCGGTTCGGCAATTCCTCTTGCTTTCGCCTTTTCATACCGCTCCTTCAGCGAATTTACCATACGGAAATATTCCCCGTCCTTTTCCTCCCCTTCGCCGCATCCTTCCAGTTCCTGTACCAGCTGCCCAAAGGTAATGCATCCTTTTTTAAACGCATCTTCAATATCCGCCGTCAAATAAGCAATATCGTCCGCTGCTTCCAGCACATAGGAAAGCGGATGCCTCGCCCCTTCTGTTCCAAGACTGCTTTGCAAATCTGCGAAAATATCCTTTTCCGCATAATAATATCCCATCTTCTTGTCCTTTATATTGCCGCTTTCTCTATTGATTTCCAAAGAAGAAACCGGATATTTAATAATAGTCCCAAGCAGCCCCTTCGTCAGGTTCATCCCATGCTCATCCACCAGATAATGAAGCTTTGTCACCAGACGCAGCGCCTGCGTGTTCCCTTCAAAATAATAAAAATCCGCCTTCATTTGAGGCAGAAGCAGATTTTCCAGACTCTGGCCCTTATAAGTGAATTTCCCTAAATTTTTTAAAAACCATTCCCGGATTACGGTTTCCCCAAAATGTCCGAAAGGCGGATTGCCAATATCATGCAGCAGCCCGGCACACTGGAGAATATCGCACACATCCGCCTGATACGGTTCCAGAAAAGATGGGTCTCCGATTTCCTGTATAATTTTTCTCGATATATTCTGTCCAAGAGACTTTGCTAGGGAAGATACTTCCAAAGAATGGGTCAGCCTGGTTCTGACAAAATCGCTTTTCTCCAACGGAAATACCTGGGTTTTGTCCTGCAGACGGCGGAACGAAGCGCTTCCGATAATACGGTGGTAATCCTTTTCAAACTCTGTCCTCAGATCTCCGGCGCTTTTTCCCGTCCTATAACTCCTAATTCTGTCTTCACATAAAAGCTGCCTCCATTCCATCCCTCTTCCTCCCTTACGGTTTTAGCAATAACTATTAAAACTTTACTACGTTTCCTCAAGAAATACAAGTATTTGACATTCTTTCCTTTCATAGTATATTATTAAATCAAGGTATCATTCCGGAATACAAATAATTAATACAAAGGGCAACTTGAAATGCGCGATAAAGCAGCGCAGAAATGAGGAAAATAATGAAAAGAAATACATGCAAACTATTGGCTCTGCTTCTGTCCGGTTTTATGATTATGAGCGGCTGCGGGGCACCGGACAATCCGGCAACGAAAGAAACTGCGGAAGACAATATAGGACAAAATACAGAAGAAAGCACCGATGAAGCTGCTGACACCGCCGGTACGGATTCCAGTGACGGCAATAACGGGGAAAACTCTTCCGAGACTGTCACCGGTTCAGATTCCGCCGATGAATCTGTTACCCCGCTTTCACCGGAGGACTTGTTTTCCACCGTTTCATCTACTCCTTCCCGGCCTACCGAGGAAGAATTGCTTGCCGGAGAGAAGAAAAATCTGGTGGGAATTGTTATGGATGCTACCAAATATTCGGTTTCTGTCCAGACGCCTGACGGCTCCTCCTATTATCTTACCATTCCTGATACCGGTGTATCCGGCAACCTGAATTATATTACCATCGGACAGATAGCCACTTTCACTTACGCGGGTTCCTTGGACGATACTGCCTTGCTGGTAGACATTTCCAGCAGCGACCTCATGACGGGAATCTACGTTGAGGAATATGCTTTTGCCATTAAAATCATAAATGCCGTAAAGGCTATGGATATGAAAGCACTTTCCGATTTAACCAATTTTCCTGTTTTTTTGGACACCGGAAGCTATAATGGTCCCATCAATAGCTCAGGCGAATTTGAAGTCATCGACAGTGAAAAAATATTCAGCGAAGCATTGGTCAGCCGGATTGTCAACTACAACCTTTTTGATTTAACATACACGGATGCAGGCTTTGTCCTGGGCGGCAACGGAACCCCCAACATTACTTTCGATGTTGACGATGACGGTATTTTAGGCATCATCGGTATTAACAGCGCCGCCCCGAAAGACAATACGAAAGACTAGTGTGAGAAGAACTTCTAATC
>DNJW01000291.1 GCA_003488965.1 Lachnospiraceae bacterium
ATGTACCCTCCTATGATTCAAAATGGCTACCTCCATAAAATCAAATTGGTCTGACACTTCGATATCAAAATTATACTTCTATTTTTCACAAATTTCCATAAAAAATATACTCTATTTCCATATGCAGAGCAGCGAAGCAGCCACTTGGTCCGTTGCTCGCGGGAATGAAACGTGCTTTTCAATTAATGCTGTATTTAATAATTACAATCGGCGAATGCTACATAAATAATATTGGAAATTACAGGAGAAGTTTAAGTTTGATGAGAATATCCTTGTATGCATTTATGAAGATTTAAGCATACGCATAGATACCCTGCTTTCATAGAAGGGATTTTCTGCGCCAAAAACTTATATTATTATCATTTCCCCCATCTATACTGCATACAATTCTTATTATATTACATCATCCAAAAAGGATAATTCTATGTCTCAAGCTTGCCGATACTTTCCCAACCTTAAAATTGCCATTGCAGGAAGATCCAAAGACACCTCCAATTATGAGAAAGCTCTGGACGCAATGGGCGTATCTTTCAGCGTGACCATGGACCCAGGGAAACTTTCCGGCTTTGATGCGCTCCTGCTGCCCGGAGGAGGCGACATCACTCCCGCATTTTTCGGGCAGGAAAACCACGGTTCCCGTAATATCGACACCGAGCTGGACATTACCCAGCTTCAGTCTCTGGATTTTTTTGTAAAACAAAAACGCCCCATTCTGGGCATTTGTAAAGGAATGCAGCTCATCAATGTCTATTTCGGCGGTACGATTATACAGCATATAAAAGAATCCCCAAAGCACGCCTGGGACGGGAGGGATAAAATACATTCCACCTCTCTGCTGCCTGGTTCCTTTCTTAGTAATTTGTATGGAAAATCCATGCTTACCAACAGTGCCCACCATCAGGCCGTCGGCAGGCTTGGAAGGAATCTTCAAGCTGTGCAAACCGCCGATGACGGCATTATAGAAGGAATCGTCCATAACAGTCTTCCTATTTTAGGTGTACAATGGCATCCGGAAAGACAGCTTTACAGCCCGGAAAGCGTTCCCCAGTCCTATACGCCCGCTGACGAACCGGCAGACGGCAGGCTCCTTTTCGCCTATTTTCTATCCCTATCTCCCATGCCGCCTCCCAGCAACTCAAACCATCCATAAACATTTAGAAACTCTTAGGCTGCGTCTTTTGCAGTCTTAGTGTTTCTTAATGTTTTTCTCTTTACCCGGCCGCTTTCTCTTCCGTTTTCCGCGGCCGGCCTTTTGCCTGCTTTTCTCCAGCTTCTGCCTGTTTTCTTCCAGTCTTGCCTTCCCCTCTTCCGTCCGCTCCTGCCATTCTCCTTTAATTTCATCCCTGGCGCGTTCCCCGGCCATCTCAAACAGCAGGCCTATGATTTTTTTCATCATACAAGAAGTCTTCTCGTCCAATTCTTTATAAGCCGTTACCACCGCCGTCATATTTTTCTTCCAGTCAGCAGTAAAGTCAATAAGAGTCGCTGCTTTGGAAGCGGACACCACCTCATATAAAGTATCTACAAAGGAACGGATTTCTTCCTCATTCATGGACAAAATCCACGCATTCAGCGTTTCATCCATAAACTTTCTTCCCTTATAAATATCTTTCGCCCTTACAAAGCCATCCTCCCTGACCAGCCACGTATAAGGGTCATGCTGCAGAAGTCCGAAAGACTTGCTCTCCACCACCTTATAGCCCGCCGCATGGGACTCAAGAAGCATCCCTACCAAAGATGAATGGGGAATAATTTTCTCCACTCTTCCGGCAATTTTCTCATAATGCCCCTGCTCCCGTATTTCGGGGCGGAAGCCCGGCCCGTCATGACTGTAAATCTTCACAATCCGGTCTTGGATATCTTTTTTGCAGTTCATTGCCGCATATGCGGCAAAATTCCCGCCTTTGGAATGCCCACCCACATAAAAAGATTTCTCAAAATCCGAAGCCGTTTCATTCAGATACTCCACACTCCTAAGCTGTCCGATAACCGGCTCAGAAAATGCCAGATTAAAATCCTCTTTCCATCCTACAATCGTTTCATCTGTCCCTCTATATGCCACATAGATTGTTCCGTCCTCCAGAAAAAAGGTAATTGCGGAGAACTGGGTTTCCTGTTCGGTTTCAATTCTATTTACATAATGACTCATCCGCAAGGTCGAAAAACGCGGACTGTCCAGCATTCCCTGAAACAGCGCCGTATTGTTTTTCCTATATCGTTCATCTGCAAACAGCTTGTCCTTGTCCTGGTGTGCATCCAGATATCCCATGGAAACCGGAACCGAATCTTTTCCGGGGGACGGCACAATACCGTCAAATTTCAGATAGGCAAACTGGCAAAGTATCAGACTGTCCACCTCATTTAACGGCTTCTCCGAAAATGTATAATCCCCGTATTCCTTTAGATAATCCAAAATAGTACCCATATCCGCACCGCCTTTCCCATTACTTTTCTCCTGTTGCCTTCTGATACCTTTCGGATGCGGTTTCCGCCCAGGCCGTCTTCTCTCCGGCCGTCACCTCTCCTGTACCCCTGTCTACCGCATAAAAATTCAAAATTAAAGTGCCTCTGTCAGAGCCGTCCTCTCCGTAATACTCCTTATAATATACAAAAAGCTGGCATTTATTATTCCGGGATATCCTGTCATATACTACCGTTCTTCTTGTCCGCAGCCGTTCCCCCTCTTTTGTTTCCTCTTCTTCCCCAAGTACCGCATAAAAATTTCCTTTCGCATTATAGAGGCATTCATATCTGTCGCCCTCCGGTTCAAAAACTGTCTGATACAGTTTTTCGTAAGCTCCCTCCGGTGTCAGCAGTCCATCCTGGTCCAGCATAGCCGTCCGTTCTTCTTTTTCTTCCTGCCTCCCGCTTTCCTCATTCTTCTTTTCCGGCTCTTCTTTCCGGGTCCCCTCCGCCGTTTCCCTTGCCCAGCGGTCATAAGCTTCTTTCAAAGTCTGATAGATATCCTCTTTTTCCTGCTTTTTTCCAAACACATCCCCAATTTCCAGCCTTACTGTTTTCTCCCCTTCCTCTCCGCCGCACAGTATAGGTATTACCAGCCCTTTATCCTGAAAAAAGGAATCCTCTAATAGATAGTCTATTATCTTGGAAGTCTCTTTTGCGCATTCTTCCATATCTTCTCTTCCGCTGCAGATAATCCCCGGTCTTTTTAATGCACTGTATTCTCCATCCTCCGTTTCCACAAACCGTTCTATCCCGTTTTTCCGCGCATATTCCTTTCCTCTTGTAATCGCCCGCATTTCCTTACAGTCATCCCTGTAGCCCGGCATCATCCCGGGCATGGGCACACCATGAAAGCGGCTGTCTTTCTCCCCCTCTATTTCCAGTTCATATACATAATAAGATGTGCCGTTTTCCCGCTCTTCCATATGGCACTCCACAGCCTTAATTTTCTTTTCATACCGCTGCTCCAAGACTGCAACTATCACCGGTTCTTCATAATATTTATATTCTTTTTTGAGCAGCATCCCGTATGCATGGTAATAACTTCCCTCTATGCTGCTGTCAAGAAACATCCGCGTTGTGCCAAGTATCACATCCCGGCCGATACTTCTTTCCTTTTCGAAAGTGCCAGAGCCCAGTACCAAGATAATCAAGAATCCCAAAATCATTTCCGCCGTTCCTGCCAAATACAGCATGATACGGCAAAAAGTCCAAAATCCTGAAGCGGACGGTACGCATCCTTTCTTTGTCTGCCCCATCCGCTTCTCCCTGTTCGAAAAAAACAAAGCCATCATTCCGGAAAAGGGAAGGATAAAAACAAAAATCACCGTTTCCGCTATGCGAATCCAAGAACGGTATTCCATACCCTCGCTTTTAAACAGCTTTGCCGACAGAAAATAGACTGCTCCTTGAATACAGCATCCTATAAAAATACAGAGCCATATCTTTCCCCATTTTCCTTTCTTTCTGTCCATCGCTTTAAAACCGTGCCTCCAAATGCCCGATATTTTTAATCAGCACCGATACTGTCCCGTCCTGATTGGTAATAAATTCCACGCTCCCCGGATTTTTATATTGCTCCATGGGAATCTTAATTTCAATTCCTGTATCCGTAAACAAATGCTGTTTCTGATATTTTCTCGTTGTTGCTTCGCTCTGGGGAAGAATTTCCTCCTTCACCATATCATATTTTTCCATTTTATCCTGAAATGCTGTCTTTAACTCCGGCTTCTCTTCAAAAATCCTTTCCGCAATTTCCTCCACCACAAAGCCGCCCTTTTCCTCCAGTTCCTCCTGAATAATGCTTTTTGCCTTCATCTGTGCCTCATACTGGCTGGATTCATCATATCCTTCTTTCTGCACTGTCTCCACTGCCTTTGTTACAATGACCAGCTTGGATTTATGGGACATACGGCTGGAGCATTTTAAAAACAGATAGGAAAAATAATTGGTCTTCTCCCCGTTCACCTCATACTTTTTCTCCACCACCTGGACCGACAAATCATCCAGCCCTATAATTGCCGCTTCGCTCAGTCTCTGGGACTCCGAAGGCAGGATAGACTTATGCCTGATAATCTCATTGGCATTTCCCCCATCCTCCGATGCCAGCGTCCTATGGGTATACAAGGATTTATAGTTCATTTTCAGCAGACCGAGATACTCGCCCTCCCCGTATTTAAACCGTACCACAATCAGATCCGCCGGCGGAATATCAATATTGCTGTTCATAATGCTGTACAGAAAATCCGCCATGTCCTTGCTCACATCCACAAAAAAATCATCGGAATACTGAGCCAGCATTTTATAAACCTCCGACTCCTCTTTATAAAAATAACAGTTCTTCCCGTCATCGCCGGAAGAGACCCTGGCAATATGTTCCTTCAGAAAATCCGCAAATTCTGAGCCGAAATCCAATTCTGCATCCGACAGCACCGGCATACCGATGGTGGAATCCAGAATATGGACAATCGCCTTCTTAATCCTTATTTCCTCTTTAACCATTCTCTTTTGTCCTCCCATTTAACCGTTTCACACTTCCAACAATCCGTGTGTAAAAAAGTGGCTCCGCCACC
>DNJW01000292.1 GCA_003488965.1 Lachnospiraceae bacterium
TTTGTGACGCTCCGGCACAAATAAGCCTTGGGAAAAATGCCGTATTTCAGGCGTTTTTCGAAACATTTAGAAACTCTTAGGCTGTATCTTTTGCAGCCTTAGTGTTTCTTAATGTTTTTCTCTGCTATTTTGTGTCATTTTATGCAGCAATAGGGACTCTTATGCAGCATCCGAAGGATAAAACAAGGCAATTCTCAATCGGTTCCTCCGCACATGCACATGCTTTCACAAAAATATCAGGATAAGGCTTTCCTCTTTTGACTTCTGCACCCTGTTTTGGCGCAACAAATTGCGGAAAAGAGATATGGGAAAAAGATGCTCCTTTACTGGATTTAACAGTCAATGACGGAGATATCCATCAGTTTGCGGCAGGACATATTCCCCCGCACTGGCCTAAAGATTTGGAGGCCTTCATTTTATTGCAAGGAACTGTCAAAATTGGCATAGGAGATACTGTATATCAGCTATGTAAAGGCGATGGGGGCTTTACTTTATGCACAGCAGCCGCAAATACCTTTACTGCAGGCTTGATTCTTCGTGATGACCTCACCATGTGCATTTTCAATATCCATAATCAGCTCGCCCACTGCTGGAACATAGATATGCCCGGACAGCGGATTTTTAATGCTCGCAATCGGAGCGGTAAGGGTGGCTTCCACATCGGAACGCTCAAAGCTCAAATCGGTATCAGTCATTTCACAGTCAATGAGTTTTAGATTTTTGCAATAGCATAGGGGCTGCGTCCCAATAATTTTGCAGTTTTCAAAGGTAACGTCTTCACTGTACCAAGCAAGGTATTCGCCTTTTACCACGCTGTTTCTTACCACAATGTTTTTTGCGTGCCAGAATGCGTCCTTGGTATCAAACACACAATTTTCAAAAACAGATTCCGTAATGTACTGGAAAGAATACTTGCCTTTCATACGGACATTGCTAAAATCCAGCCGTTCGGAGCGCATCATAAAATATTCGCTCTGTACCGTGCAGTCCGCCATTGTAATGCCGCGCACCGACCATCCAAATTCGGGCGAAACGATGTCACAGCCGTGCATTTTGATATCTGAACATTCACGCAGCGCCTTAATGCCATGGAGCTTTGAGCCACTAACCTCCACATTTTCGGAATACCATAGGGCTGCCCTGCAAAGCTCAGTCATCTCGGAATCTGCCAGTTTCAGCCCTTTATCATGCCAAAACGGATAACGGAGATTGAAAAAGCAATGTTCTACGGTAATATTTCCACACTCTTTCAATGCACTTTCACCATCGGCGGGACCGTCAAAGGCACAATCCCGAACCAAAATATCATGGGAATCGTATAAAGCACGTTCCTCGTCAAAGTTTTTGTTTGTAATTGTTTTCATCTCAAAATCCCCCTTTGTCTGTATTATAAGGTCGGCTGTTAAATACGGCAAATACTTATAGCAAATATTTATCCATAGCTAATGAGCATATTAATATTCAATAAAGGAGAGTATTGCACTAATTTGGCAATATAATAACACGCTCCCCGGAATCAATGATAGCTACTAATGTCCCCCTGCCGCTTAAGTAAGGCGCTCTCGCTGTTACCGGTAAAATACAGGAAGCCTCCTTCCCCTGCTGTATAGAAAAATACAGCCTTTTCGGCATTTCCACATATTCCACCTCTTCCAGTTCCACGAAGGATTTTATCAGATTTTGCGGTATTGTAACGATGGCATACCCTGCAATCAGTTCTTCTATGTGAATCACCGGACTATCCAGCCTTTTTAAATCTCCGTTGTACTTTACAATCAGCTCCCACATTTCCGTTTCCGTATCAAAACCCACATCCAGCCTCATCGATTTCTCCCTTTCCTCCGAGGAAGAATCCAATGCCAGATTCAATAAATTCTCCAGTTTTTGCGAATTCATAGACCGCCTTACCATTCAGCACTCATTTCTATATCATATTCCCTGCCTTATATCCTGTGCCCTGCAGGATCAAAACTATTCCCTATAAAAGCATTCCATGGCACGTACCATATACCCCACATCCTTTGCCCCTGCCGTTTCATATGCGGAATGCATAGCAAGCTGGGGCAGGCCGATATCTGCCGTGCTGACAGGCACCTGTGCCGCAGACAGATTGCCAAGCGTGGAACCCCCCGCAATATCCGAACGGTTTGCATAGGTCTGCCAGGGAACCCCTGCCCTGCTGCAGATATCCTTCATCACTGCCTCAGACACGGCATCCGTGGTATACTTCTGGCTTCCGTGGTACTTTATAACGATTCCCCCGTTTAAATACGGGCGGTTAGTAGGGTCTGCCTTTTCCGGGTGGTTGGGATGTACCGCATGGGCATTATCCGCGGAAATCATAAAACTGTCCGCCAGCAGCCGATGGTAATCTCCTTCCTCCATTCCCAAAGCCCGGCAAATCCTTTTCAGCGTATCCTGCAGAAAGGTAGATGCCGCCCCCTGCCTTGTGGTGCTCCCTACCTCTTCATTATCAAATACAATCATCACATTGGCATATTTTTCCGGAACAGCCCGGAGCATTGCCTGCAAGGAGGCAAAGACACATTCCAAATCATCCAGCCTGGGAGCGCAGATAAATTCTTCCTTCGCCCCGAATATTCTTCCCCTCTCCCTGTTATACAAAAACAAGTCGCTGCCAAGAACCTCTTCCTCTTCCACTCCTGCCGCATGGGCAATCAGCCTCCGGAAGGATTCGCCGCTGTCTGCGCCGCCGTATAAGGGCAGCATATCCGTCTGTACGTTATATTCCACACCTTTATTCATATCCCGGTTCATATGGATTGCCACATTGGGAATGATAAATAAGTCCTTCTCTATCGCTACATTTTTCGTTCTTGGTAAGACGGGATAAGATTCCTTCCGGTTATTTTCCTCTTTCCCCTTCCCGGCTTGCCCGTTTTCATCTGTTTTGTCTGCCACAGCCACCCGTCCGGCCACCGATAACGGACGGTCCAGCCAAGTGGACAGAATCATTCCCCCGTATTTTTCCACATTTAATTTCACATACTGGTTTTCCACCGTCATTTCCGGATTCTCTTTTATTTTAAAACAAGGAGAATCGCTATGGGAAGCAATCATATGAAATCCCTTCGTTTCCCCCCGCGGAATTGCAAATGCAATCAGAGACGAGCCGTTTCTGCTGACATAATACTTTCCCCCCGGCGCCAGCTTCCATTTTTGATTTTCCGCTAACTCCTTATATCCTGCCCCTTCCAGCTCCCTTTGTACATTCTCCACAGCCTGATAACAGCTCGGACTTTTTTCTATAAATTGAAACATTTTATCTATTTCTTCCATTCCCATCCCCTCCTTTTTCTCTCACTGATGTTTTTCCGTAACCAGACCTTTCTCCATTAAAAACACCGGGTCATAGGAAAGCTTTGCCTTTCTTAATCCTTCTTCCCCCGTATCCTCTTCCCTGTTAATATACTGATACCCCAAAGCCTCATGTTCTGCAAACTGCTGATTGATGATAGGATATGCCCCCTGTACCTCGGCAAATGCCTTTTCAATATGCACTACAAACATATTTTCCCCGCAAGGTTCTCCTAGAGAAAAGGCGACTACCCTGCCCCCTGCCCTGATTAATCCGCCGCACAGCCCAAGTTTCTCTCTCCATTTCAGTGCATTGAGCGTCACACAGAATTCGTTATGCTTTTCCCCTCTCTCCCCGCAGCCATTCTGCTGGCGCCATATTTCCGCCATAGCCGCACATTCTTCCGTATTTTCATCCGAAATTTTCTCATAAGACCAGTCCGGATAATTTTCCTTAAAACGGTTGATATGATTTCTCTTCCCGTGCAGTTTCTTTCCTGCCAAGGAAATCAGCCTTTCTGTCTCATATACATAATCCGCCGCATCTCTGTCATATTCCACCTGAAATCTGCCCGGATACAGCCTGTCCAGTTCTTCAAACTGTCTGGGCGAAACTAAATGCATCTTAAAGGGTTTCCCTTTCTCTTTAAAAAACTCCGTTATTGTATCTGTTGTCCGCTTTAAATCTCCCCTGCCCAGGGGACAGCTTACCGAAAGTTCTGCTTCATCCGACAAAAAGACGAGCATATCTTCTACTACGGCATAACGTATTTCATAAAAAGGAGCCCACAAAAAATTATTTGCAAAAGTAAATTCGCAGTTTCTTACCGGCTCCATATCATAATACTTCCCAATAATTTTCTCATCCTCTATTCCCAGTTCTTTCCATACAATTTCCATTGCATATCCTCTTTTCTATATCATAACCTTCAATTTCTGTTTTTTCTTTTTCCCGTATAATCTTCCGTGCATACCTTATAAACACAGACATTCCTTGCCTGTTCTTCCGCAAACAGTACTTCCTGCCCTGTCTGGTGTTTCATCAGCATGGAAAGGGCATGGCATTTTTCTTCTATATTTTCTATAAATTCCACATTTCCCCATCCTATCACACTGGAGAAATAATAACCGGAATTACATGGCGTTTTTGCATGAACCGGTTCCCCTTCCAAAGCCATTTCAAAGCATACCCTATGATTTCTATGTAGTATATCCAGCTTTCTTCCCTCTCTTGCACTATGAAAATATAATGTCAATTTTCTCCCTTGCCGCTCATATCCAAAACTCAGCGGAACTACATAAGGTTCTCCGCCGTCTGCCATTGCAACATGGCAGATTTTACAGCCTTTTACAATTTCTTCTATTGCCTCTTCATCGGTTATTTCTCTGTCTTTTCTTCTCATTCCGTTCTCCCTTCTGCCGGATTAGGCAATTGCGAAACTGCCATTTTCCAATTACGAATTGTGCCGGTTGTATATTCCATAAGCAGACCCTTGATTACCGTCGGTACT
>DNJW01000254.1 GCA_003488965.1 Lachnospiraceae bacterium
GGAATATACAAGCTGCACAATTCGTAACTGAAAAATGACAGTTTCGCAATTACCTATAAATGGATAGTATGTAAGGAGAAAGTTATGGCAGTTAAGATGGAAATCCGTATTTCAGTGCGTAATCTGGTGGAATTTATATTGCGTTCAGGGAATATTGACAACCGAAGGGCAGCTGCTCCAGAGAATGCGATGCTGGAGGGCAGCAGAATCCATCGGATGATTCAGCGGAGAATGGGTGCGGATTATCATGCGGAAGTTTCTCTAAAGTATCAGTATGAGACAGAGCAGTATGTAATTCTTGTGGAAGGAAGGGCGGATGGAATCATTACCGGAGCGGCTGCTGCAGTGCAGGCGGAATCGCTGTTTATAGCGGATAAAGGAATTGGGGAGGCTGTGCTGCGCCATGCGGTGACAGTGGATGAAATAAAGGGAACCTATCAGGAATTAAAGAGGCTGAAAACCCCTTCCCCGGTGCATCTTGCCCAGGCGAAATGCTATGCTTATATTTATGCCCGCAAGAAAGAACTGGACGGGATAGGGGTGAGAATGACCTACTGTAATATGGATACAGAGGAAATGAAATATTTTCATTATGACTATACTTTTCAGGAGCTGGAGGAATGGTTTCTGGATTTGATGGAACAGTATAGGAAATGGGCAGATTTTCAATGCCAGTGGAGAGCGGAACGGCAGGAATCAATAAAAAGGCTTAAATTTCCTTTTCCTTATAGAGAAGGACAGAAAAGTCTGGTGACTTATGTATACCAGACGATATATCATAAGAGGAAACTATTTATCGAAGCGCCTACCGGTGCGGGGAAAACGATATCCACAATTTTCCCCGCAGTAAAGGCTGTGGGAGAGGGAAGAGGGGAACGGATTTTTTATTTGACGGCAAAGACCATCACAAGGACGGTAGCTGACAATAGTTTCCGGATTTTACGGGAAAATGGACTTAAGTTTAAGACCGTGCTATTGACTGCAAAGGACAAAATATGCTTTATGGAAGAGACGGAATGTAACCCGGAATACTGTCCTTATGCAAAAGGCCACTACGATAGAATCAATGATGCAATTTATGATCTGTTGACTGATACGGACAATTTTGACAGGGATAAAGTAGAAGCCTATGCCCGGAAGCACACCGTATGCCCTTTTGAAATGTGTCTGGATATGAGTCTGTTTTCTGACGGAATTATATGTGATTATAATTATGTATTTGACCCCCATGTGTATCTGAAACGCTTTTTTTCGGAGGGCGTGAAGGGAGAATATATTTTTTTGATTGATGAGGCACATAATCTGGTGGAACGCGGGAGGGAAATGTACAGCGCGGTTATGTGCAAAGAAGATTTTCTCCGGGTAAAGCGGACGGTTAAGGGGCTGGATAGCAAAATGGAATACCGGCTGGAAAAATGCAACAAGGAGATGCTGGTATTGAAGCGGGAATGCGAGACTTACCGGATAGAGGAGTATATTGAGCCCTTTGTTACGGCGCTGCGGCGGCTGCATGCTTCTATGGATGTCTATCTGGAGACCCATGACGGACAGGATGCGTTTCATACAAAAGAGGTACGTAAGGAAGTATTGGACTTTTATTTCGAAGTATCCCATTTTTTGGATATGTATGAAAAACTGGATAAAAATTATGTGACCTATTCCGAAATGCAGGAGGACGGCAGTTTCATATTAAAGCTTTTCTGTGTCAATCCTTCGTTGAATTTAAGAGAATGCATGAGAAAAGGGAGAAGTACCATTCTCTTTTCCGCTACATTGCTTCCTATAAACTATTACAAGGCATTGCTTGGGGCGGAAGAAGGGGATTACGAGGTATATGCCCGGTCGGTATTTGAGCCGGAACGCAAAAAATTATTGATAGGAAGCGATGTAACCAGCAGATACAGCTGCAGAACAGAGGAAGGATATTACAATATCGCCCGGTATATTTATGAAGTAGTAAAAAACCGTCATGGAAATTATCTGGTTTTTTTCCCGTCCCATGCCTTTTTACAGAGAGTATATGATATTTTTACGGATTGTTTTGCGGATAAACAAAAGATGCTCTGTGTGGTTCAGGAGGAGCATATGGACGAGAACGCCAGGGAGAAATTTCTGCAGCTGTTTGACGCAAAGGAAGGGAACTTTCTGACGGTCAGCGGGCCGGAAAAAAATTTGAGGGCAGAAGAAGGAGAGGACAGAATCCTTCTGGGATTCTGTGTACTGGGTGGAATTTTCGGCGAAGGAATTGATTTAAAAAATGACAGTTTAATCGGTGCTGTCATTGTGGGAACAGGGCTTCCTCAAGTATGCAACGAGCGGGAAATATTAAAGAATTATTTTGACGAGGCCGGGGATAACGGCTTTGATTATGCTTATCTCTATCCTGGGATGAATAAGGTTCTGCAGGCAGCCGGGCGCGTGATACGGACAGCGGAGGATATAGGTGTTATCGCATTGCTGGACGAGCGCTTTTTGAATTGGAGTTACCGGCAGATGTTTCCCAGGGAATGGGAATCCTTTGAAAGGGTAACGGTGGATAAGGTGGCAAAAAAGGTAGAGCGGTTTTGGGATGAATGGTTAGTGTGAGAAGAACTTCTAATCACTCGCAGCAAAGGCTGCTTCGTGAAGAAGTTCTAA
>DNJW01000384.1 GCA_003488965.1 Lachnospiraceae bacterium
TAAAATTCTAAATACAGGCAAAAAATATCCAGAATCCAGAAAATCTGAATTTTCATTAAAATTCCCCCTCCTTTTTTATTTAATCAGGGATGCTGTTTAATTTACCCTTGCTCTGCCTAAATTAACAGAAGAAAAATTTCAGAACTAATAATTGCAGGCAGCAAGGCGGAGCTGCCATAGAAAAACAAGGCTTTTGCCCTAACCCGGGGACAAAAGCCTTGTTTCATTCCTGTATACGCATCAGGCAAAATGCAATGCACAATGTCCGCATCGCCTTATCCTGGCACAAATATCAGGCACCTATCACTTTAAAATTAATAATGCTGTACTAGCGGCTGCTGCCCTGGTCATAAGTATATTTACTGTATTCTTCCGGTTCTTTTAAATCTTTTTTTGTAAATTCACTCTTTAACGTCAGCCCATCACTGTCACGCCAGCCTTCATATACGACTTCCAATTTTTTCCATTTTTTTGGCACCTCCCATACAATGAAACCGCCGTAATAGGAATCTGCCGCAATATTGGAAAAAATGGTCGGGTAGCCTTCCGGCTCATTTAAGAGAAACGTATTTTCGATTTCCTTCCCATCTACTTTTGCGCTTAAGTAATTAACATTAAAATATATCTTTTCACTGCTGCGGTTGCGCACTTTGAGGAACAGCACAAGATATTTTTTCCCTTTTTTGGCTTTGTCAGTAAATCTGTCTGTTTTTATTTTTGTATACTCTTTCAGTCCGACAATGGATACTTCACGGTACGGGTCGCTGTAACCCTGTTCCGGCGTAAATACCCCGGAAGTTGGGGAAGGGGGTTCCGTCACTTCTTCTTTTTCTCCTTCTGCTGCTTCAGGGCTGTGAATATCTGCGGCGGCTGAAACATCGGCAGAAGCAGCAGGGCTGCCGCCCGACCTGGAACCAACCCTTCCGCATCCGGTTAGCAGGAGGTTCCCGGCCAGAAGGAATAACAGACATCTGTTTATTTTTTTCATATTAACCTCATTTCTGCGCTGCTTTACATTATTTATACCCGGCAGCGCACAGGTAAAAACTGTAATGCCGGCGGCCTTGGACAAAATCCATAAATGCTGCCGTTTTTTAGGATTTTCATTCCATGTAAAAGGTTCCCAAGCCTTACGCCGGCCCGGGAACCTTTCCAGATTATTTCTTATTTGATTAGTAAGACACTGCATTATGAACTGACATGCCGCATCAAAAACCAAAACCGCTGTCTTTTACTTATCTGTCATAGCCAAGCAGTTTCCGAAGAGCTTCATCATTTGTCGATTTGTTATCATTGTTTGCAATGTAAGCAAACTGGTCGGCTCCCACTTTGATTGTAATGGACTTGGAAATCTCAGTTCCCTTAATTTTTGCAGTCAGCTTGAATGTGTCGCCGATTTCAGCACCCTCAACATAAGCACCCTTGGTATTATTTTCAAATACTTTAAAGCTGTTTGCCTTATGTGCCAAATCTCCCTTGTTTTCATTAATGTCAGAAATATAGAATTCGATATCATTTTCTACAGCAGTATCAAATTTGTCGCCATACTGATCCATCGCATATACTACAAGCGGTGCATTGTCATGTGCCCATTCGGCGGCGCAGACCGGCACAAGGTTTACCTCATGATACTTTCCAAGTCCGTTTGGCGAACTTGAATCAGCTGATGTATTTAAGTGCCATTTGTTAGTGCTAGGTACAATTATGCTGTTATGGAATTCTGTCTGTTTCGGATTTAAAGTTGCTTCTGTGATGCTGGTATTATAGCCTTTGCTGAATACAACAGAAGTATACTTTGACTTTTCATCAGAAACTGTTACCGTCTTTGAAATATTATATCCGTTTACACTTCCGTCATCAATATGCACGGTAAGGGAAAGCTTTGCGTTCTTTCTAGGGGTGCTGTATGCCTTGTAATCATATAAGTCCCCGGTAAATAAAACTCCGCCTTCACTTGTTGTATTCTGCAGATTACGTGTTGTCTGTGGGTTATTGCCATCTAGTTTGGCTGCAGAAAATGCGCAGCCGGATACCGTAGTTGCTACATCGTAAGACGCAGTATTAAGGGTAATGGCCTTTCCTTCATAGGAGCCCACTACGGAGAACCAGTTGGCGCTGCCGCCTACAGGTACGTTAGTAATAGACGTATTGGCTGGCACTACAGTTGCATCTGATATGCCGCCGTCATCTTTAGCATCAGCAGGATCTCCTGAATAAGCTGTAGTGATTTTAAGAAGACCGTCCAGACCGGTAATTGCGCAGCTCTGAACCTCTTTGACTGGAACAATGTGATATGTGACGGACTTAATCTTGCTGACGTCATTCCAGTTGTCCCCTATCTTCTTTGCAATAGAGTACTTCACCATAGAAGCTTTCTTTGCATCAAGATCCGCCGCTGTCACTGTCTGGTCTTCCTGAAGATACATAGCTGGACCGGATACTGCCAAGCCTGCCAAGTAGCTCTGTGCACCGGTTACTTCTGCTTTAATGGCATATGTTCCGGCTTCATTGCCCCTGCCGAAAGGATGGGTTTTGGTAGCCGTAAAGAAAGCAGTCGCTTTTCTGCTGTCAAGTTCAGCACCATACTGGTCATTAAATACAATATTGTTATCTTTATCGCTCTTAAACTTTAAGCTTGACTTCATCTTGGAAGCAAAATAGTCATTTCCATCAGGAGCAAGGTTTACTGACTTGATTGCACTCGGGTATCTGATGTCTGAGACTTCCATCATCAGGTTGCTGCTCTCGCCTCCTGCAACCACTGCTGTAAGCGCAATATTTCTAGTCTGTTCATTGCTTACACCGGAATCTTCATATGTTTCCGAATCAAAAGGGTCATATTTTTCCAAATCGTCTATCCAGTAGATACCGGCTGTCCCATCATTTTCTTCTTTTACTACAAGGGTAGTATTCTCTGATGCGGACAGGCTTAAGGAGTTAGTGGAACGAACAATAGTTTCATAATTAGTAATTTCATTGCCTTCCGTATCCTTAGCGGTAAATGGAATTTTAACAAGGGTGTCACCGTCAGCAACCGTAACGGCCGGTGCGGAAAGAACCAGGCTCTTTAAGATGCCCGCTGCGCCGATAACATAATTCTGTATTGTCTTGTTTCCGGTTTTATTGGAGATGGCGGTGATTTCCACTTCTCCGCCCTGGTCAACATACCTACCAGGCTCTACGGCAATAGCTGCATATTCCTCACCGTCAATTGTGTACTGCCCTGTTGCGTCTACGCCATCTTCTGCCTGCGTCCTGATATTCATAACCAGTGGCTTGTTGGAAAGGAACGTCAGGTTTTTGTGTGTAAATTCTTCATCTGACACATCCAGCGGGTTGCCGTTCTGGTCAAGTGTCTGATACAGGAGATAATACGTATGTTTTGCAAAGTCCTTCGGCAGAGAAGACATCTTTTTGGTAGTGTCTTCCCGGCTTACAAAACCAGCAAATTTAATGGAGTCAACAGCCTGAGCCATGCCGATAGTCACACTGGTGGAGATGGATGTTCCACTCTTTACGTGTACGCCCGTAACATAAATCTTGTTGCCATACGTGAAACCGTTCTCTGTATCTGTTACGGTAATTCTGCCGGTTGCCTTATCGATTGTCCTGTTATTAGGAGCGGTAGTCCATTCAATTGTTTCGGAAGTCCTGACGCTTTCCCCGTACTGGTTCAGAACATCATAATAGATATATGCTGCAGTTGAGTCTTTATTGCTCCCGACAGCTTTTCCTGTTAAGGCAACTTCATTTAATAACTTAATTTCAGCGACATAAGAATCCTTCACTTCTGTTTCTGCACTCTTTGAATCTTCGCCGAGTTTAGCCGTGAAAGTATAAGTCCCTGCTGTCATGTTGCCCGTAGCATCGAATACAACGGTATTCTTGGCAGTTTCACTAACGGCGTATTTACCGTCAATTGCAGTATTTCCCTTGGTAACTTCAACAGTAAATCCTTCCGGAAGATCTGAGTCAAATACTGCTGTTAACTGTGCCGCTTTTGTAGCCTTTAACTCTGTAATGTTACCAAGAGTTGTAGGTGCATCGGTAGGAGCGTCTGTTGGGGCATCCGTAGGTGTATCCGTAGGCACGTCACTTGGGGCACCGCTTGGTGTGTCTGACGGGTTTGTGCTCGGCACGTCAGAAGGCGCTGTGCT
>DNJW01000142.1:0-13734 GCA_003488965.1 Lachnospiraceae bacterium
CGTAATTTCCTATTATATAAAAAGCGGCTTCGCCACTTCATGAAGAACCTTCGGTTCTTCGTCAATTTATGTCCTTCTGGTGAAGGACTTTCCTATAAGGTAAGAAATAATCTATATCATATTTATTCCACATAAAAGCTTAAATATAATTCATTAATGAATTCTGCAGAATCTTGCTGGTAGCCATCAGCGCCGACTGATAGGAATATCCCATACTGGTAAGCTGTACCGTCACTTCCGTCACATCAATATCTTCATTAGCGGACTGCAGCGTTTCAAAGGTAGTCTTCTGCGTCATCAGCCGGTTATCGATTAAGTCAAGACGGCTGGAACGGGTACCGTTATCCGTAATGGCAAGATTGGTCATATTGCCAATATCGTTTACTTTTGTAATCAGCCCTTCAAACATCTTCTGCATATTGTCCCTGATATAAGTATATGCTTTGTCAGCCGCTGCATAGGTGGCCTGCAGATTGGCATACCCTGCTTCTCCTTCCTCCATGCCGTCCAGTTTCTTATCCAAATCATCCTTTACCTTATAAATTTCCTTTAACTTGGAAAGCGCCTCTTCCATATCGTCAATATTGCGGTCCATATCCATCGTGAATACTTCACCCGCTGTGGTGTTGACACGGATTTTCTGGTTATATCCCACGTCATACTCCAGATACTGCGTCACTTTTTCGCTGGGAATATACTGGGGCGGAATCTTGCCCGGATTCTCCGCATAATTATATTTGATGGTATTCGCCGGATCCGTAATGTTCTCGCAGGCAAAGTAATGCTGGGGGCGCATATCCCCTTTCGTCCAGCTGTCTTTCTGATAGTTAATCCGGATTTCCGTGGAACTGTCAATGCTCCCCAGATTCATGTTCGTGTATACATCGGCTCCGATAAGGATTTCTCCCGTTTCGGGTACAAATACCGACTTATCCGGATTTTTCAGTATATAATCGTACGGATTGGGATCCGCCGTAGAAGACATATTCTGGTCCACTGTAAACAATGCAGTCTCCGCCGGAGGAATCGTAGGGGGGACTGTGGGCGGCGCCACCGTTGTGATTGTGGGAACCACATCCGATTTTACATCGGAATAAGAAATCCGGATACGGTATATATCCCCGTTCACAATATTGGTTTCCTTTTCTCCGCTGTTGGGCACTGCCGGATTGTAATTTACGGTAGGGTCATAATTTTCCTTAGTCAGCCCTTTCAGACCGCCTATTATAGTATGGTTGATACTGTCCAAAGCCGAAATATCCACCTGTTCGGTAATGGAAAAATTCTGATAGGACGGATTTGCCGGGTCATTGGGTATATCCTCTGTATACGTCAGAGGCGTATCCGTACGGTAACCGGTAAACATATACCTTCCCGCATAATCCACATTTCCGGTGGAATAAAATTCATTTTTCAGTTCTTTTAACTGGGCAAGAATAATTTCCAGCTTATCCGGCCCTAAATCCTTATTCGCTCCCTGCCCGCAAAGCCCTACCATGCTTTCAATAATGGAGGAAGTGGTTTCCAGCGCATCCCCCGTTACCTTCAGCCAGCTTTCCGCATCCTCGGCATTCTTTTCATAAAACTGGGTAATCTGGGATACATCGCTGCGCAGACGCAGCGCCCTGATGGCAACTACCGGGTCGTCCGAAGGCCTTGTCAGCTTTTTTTTCGTGGACATCTGGGTGCTGAGTTTATCCTGCAATTCTTTATTATTGTTTATATTATACAGCGAATTATTCTGCATAATCTTATTTGTCATTCTCATACTGCCGCTCTCCTTTTTCTCACCTTAAACTCCGGTTTCCAAAATCAGTCTGTCATAGATTTCCGTCAGCGTCTGTATCATCTTTGACGACAGCGTAAATGAATTCTGGAATTTCACCATGCTGACTGCCTCTTCGTCCTCGTCTACACTGGAAATCGACATTCTCTGATTTTCAATCGTGACCCCGATTCCATAATAGGTATCGTAAAAATCTTTTGCATTTCTGGCATTCAGCGCCACATCCGAAAGGAGGGTCGTAAGAAATTCCTTTGCGCTGGCATTCCGGAAGCTGAACTTGGTCTTATCCTGGATTGCCGCTATAAGCTCCGTCACCTGGCCAAACTGCTCTACACCCACATCCTTTTCGGATTTAGTTCCAAGCAAATCCGGTTCCGCCGCCAAAGCATCGTTAATTTCAATATTAAATGCCGTCAGGGCATAATACCCTTTATCCGTAACAGTATCCGGCAGTTCATCTTTTGTATACTGGGAATCCAAAATACTGCTTCCTGCCACAGGCTTTCTTGCGGTAAAGAACATAGCCCCCGGATTTCCCTGCTTGTCAAAACCGCTCATAAAAATTTCATTTACTTTCGCTGCAAACGTGCGGACAAACTCATTCATCTGAGAAAGGTAATACGGAATTCCCTGATAATTAATATTTACGCCGATTTCCGCCTCTCTTCCTATCTTATCTGCCGACACCAGCGAATCACATTTTCCGTCATTCATAATAAATTTGAAGGTGCCCGCCTGTTCATCGTATTCCCAGTCTTTATAATAATATACGGTATTGCCTATCAGAATGCTGCCTCCCGTATCGGAAAGACTGCATTTGTCCATATTATTCAGGAAGTCTCTTCCGGCCTTTATCGTTACCTCCATTCCTTGCGCACCCTTTTTTACACTTTGTACCGTTCCGTTAAAGGCTTTGTTATTATTGCCGTCCCGCATCGCCACAAGGCCCTTTAGCGCTCCTCCCATGGACGCATTATTCAAGTTAAAATCATTGCCGTTGTCCCAATAGATATCATATAGCCCATCCGCATCCGTCATATTTATCTTTTCATTATCCGCCCTGGAACGGCATTCCAGCTTATGGTAATCACCGCCGTCCACAATCGGCTGATTGCCCGCAATGCTAACCACAAAACGGGTCCCCCCCGTCTCCCTTTCCGGATTGTAAGGGTCTGTAACAGGGTATTCTTTTGTTTCTATATCTACAATTTCCGACAGCTCATCCAGAAGCAAATCCCGTTTATCACGCAGCTGGTTTGCCCTTGTATTGGTCATTTCCACCACATTAATCTGCTTATTTAAGGTAGCGATTTCCGATGTAATGGAATTAATCCGCTCTATCCTTAGCTTGATTTCCTCATTAATATCTTTCTGTAATGACTGCAGATTGCCTGCTGTCGTATTAAAATATTCCGCCAGTTTCTGTGCCGTAGCAATAAATGCCGCTTTGGCATCCCTGACGCTGGCATTGCTCGGAATACTTTCCAAAGAAGAAATCAGTTCGTCAAAAATCGTAGCAAATCCGCTGGCCCCGTCGTCATCCAGATACTGCTGGATGGTATCTGTATAATATTTTTTTATATCATACTCGCCCAGGGTAGAATTATTATTGCGGAAGCGTAAATCATAAAACTCATCCCGCACACGCTCAATGGCTACAGTATCCACACCCGCCCCGGCACATCCATAGGTTGTAAACAGCCTAAGGGCATCCGATGCTTCCTGGGTCACCTGCTGTCTGCTGTATCCGTCTGTATGGGTATTGGCAATGTTGTTGGCAGTGGTATTCAATGCCGCATTTGCCGCCCGGATTCCCGATGATGCAATTGATAAACCAAAAAATTGTGATGGCATTTACTTCACCCTACCTTCCTAATGTATTAAGAATATGTTCAATCATTTCATTAATTACATTTACATATCTGCTGGACGCATTGAATGCATTCTGGAATTTAATCATAAACTCCATTTCTTCCGAATCGGATACGCCCACTATCATTTCCCTGGCGGAAAATGTCTCGTTTACTACTTCTGCCTGCAAATCCGCAATTTCTTTATTCGCTTCGCCTGTAATGGAAATCTGGTCCACCAGATTTGCATAATAACCAATCAAAGATACCTTTGTTTCTACATTAGGGTTCAGCGTATGGGTCTCTTCGGAAAATGCCGCTTTCAGCTTCGCCGTTGTCGCCTTGTCTTCCGATCCGTCTTTCAGACGGAAAGAAAGCATTCCCGGCTCCCGTTTTAAATCTTCGTTTACAATCATATTGCCAATGGTAAATCCTTTTGCCGGGTCATCGGAAATCATCTCGAACATCTGCAGCGCAATGGGATTACCCAGCGAATCCCTCAAAATATTGCCGTCTTCATCCCTGGCTTTCATATAATCGGTATCCGGTTCGCTCTCCGCCGCTTCCTTCATGATACCGTTGATTGCAGTGACTACTTTATTTACCAGCTGGTCAAATTCGGCCTGCACATTCATAATCAGAGACTGGGAAATATCCCTATTGTATATTTCCGCATTTTCCCTTGCCACATCCTGATAGGTAGCCCTCTTATCTCCTCTTGCATACAGCAGTGCCCGCAGGGAACCGATATCCGTATTTAAAGAGGAACGGATTTCCTGTGTGGTGTCATATACAGAAGCCGACTCCAGTACCGGTATCTTTTCTCCCCATTTTGTCTCGTTATAATCCGCCAGCTGGGGCCAGTAGGGTGTATAAAAACCGGTATCCGGATCTGCATACACGCTCATTTCATTTATCGAATCGGTCTTTAAGAAATCCACGCCTTCAAATTTTACGGTAACAGCCCCATAGATATCTTCTTCGTAGCTGATTTTCCCCATCTTGCCCAATTCATCCAGAATATAATTCCGTCTGTCTCTTAAATCGTTGGCATGTTCTACTTTTCCGGCTTCCGCTGTCATAATCTGTTTATTTAATGCAACCAGCTCTTCGCCGTATTTATTAATAGCATCTACGCTTTCCTTAACCTGCTCATTCAGATTATCCTGCATATCGGACAGTCCCTGATACACCAAAGCAGCCCTTGTCAAAAATTCATTGCAGCGGGAAACCAAAAGATTCTGGCTTGTCAAATCACAAGGGTCTCTGTCCAAATCCTGAATCGTCTTCCAAAGGTTTTCCAAGGAATCCGAAAACTGCACTCCCTGAAATTCCCCGAATAAATCTTCCATTTCCTCAATGACCTTCGTATTTGTCTCATAAAACGCACTGCGCCCCGACTCTTTACGGTAGGTCTTATCCAAAAACATGTCTCTGACCTGTCTTGTCTGTGAATAGTATACGCCCAGACCATACTGCTGATAAGCAACAGCAGAAGCGTTTACAGAAAGTGTCTGATATGTTCTCGTATTCAGCAGAATCTGTTGTCTGGTATACCCCTTCGTATCCACATTCGTCATATTATGCGCCGTCGTGTTCAGCGCATTCTGGCTCGTCTGTAATCCAGATGCCCCTATATATAAGCTTCCAAATAATGGCATGATATCACCTCTCCCTGGGATTATTGTTTTGCATCAAACCCGTTTCTGTTCACCCCGATTACGCTGCCGGCGCTGTATGCGCCTTTGTTATAATTCGCTGTTTCGGGGGCTGCTTTCAGACTCTGAAGCATGTTTATGTCAAACTCGATCATTTCCAGCGCATTCAGTATCAGTTCTCTGTTCTGCTCGTTAATCTGCTGAACCTGATGCACCACTGTCTTAAGTTTGTCATGAACCTTTGCCAGCTTCTGCTGTTCCGCCGGCCTTGGCTCCAGCATCTGAATAATGTTCGTTAATATCAAATCTTCAACATCCCTGTTTACTACGTTGGCAATATCCTGAATCACTTCCCGCCTTTTATTGTCTAAATGATTGATTCTGCTTGCAACGATTTGTTCCTCATCCGTGATTTTTGATAAAACTTCGAGATTGCCGGAAATGATTGCCGGCTTCTTTTGTGTGGACAGTTCCAGCAAGTTGTCATATTCATCACATATACCGTCCAATACGGTTATCAGGTTTTCCATCAAACTTGCCACAAGACTACCCCACTTCTTTCATTCTCTGTAATAATTTATCAGCAAATGCCCCTGCTTCCACTCCGTAAGTACCTGCCTGAATACTGTTTTTGAGAGGAGCAGTTATTTCGTCCCTGATATCGCTGCTTGCGGCAACCGCCTGCTTAGCCACCTGATAATCTCTCCCGATGCTGGAAATCTGCAGCTTATCGATAGAACTTACGCCGGCTTTTTTTTGATTTTTATCAGTTTTGGATGTTTTATATATCTGCTGAACTTGTGTATATGCCTCTATACGCATTATCCACTCCTCCTTCCATGAGTTCGCTGATGTCTTATTATTATTATCGGACTTTTGAGCAATTACTTTAGGGCGAAAGATTTTTTTAGGCAGGCAGCGGAAGATTTTTCTTCTTCTGCTGCCTGCCTTTCTGTTCTCCTAGGCACTATTGTTCCGCCGTTTTAAACGCTCCCAATGCCTCTTCCAATTCTGCCATTTTCTTTTTCAGCTCCACGCTTGCCTGCTTCAGAGCTTCTACCACATCCATCTGCTTCTGTGAAATATTATATACCTCACCGGAAGCTGTCGCCGTTTCCTCCGCCACCGCCGAGATACTGCTTACCGCATCCAGTGTATCCTGTCTTTGGGTATCAATGCTTCCGATATCGCCGGAAATCTGACGTATTGCTTCCAGCATCTGTCCGGTGCTTTCCGCAATATTTCTGAACTCATCCGTAGTATGCTTTACCAGCAGCGCCTGTTCGCCCACAATTTCTCCTGCCTTTACCGCTGTAGACACAGTGTCCTTCGTCTGCTTTACAATTTCTTCCACTACTTTATTTATCTCACTGGCAGCCTGGCCGGAACCGTCGGCAAGTTTCCGGATAGCTTCCGCCACTACCGCAAACCCTTTTCCTGCTTCCCCGGCTCTTGCCGCCTCAATAGAAGCATTCAGTGACAGCAGATTGGTTTCTTCGGCAATGTCATTAATGGTATCCACAAAACCTCCAATCATCATGGATTTCCGTTCCAGTTCTTCGATATCTGCCTTTACTTTGTCTGTAACCTCTATGGTAGCGCTGGTCTGGCCGGAAAGCGCCTCCATGGTTTCAATACTCTTTTCCACAATTTTTTTCGTGTTTTCCGAACCGGAAGCTGCCTGTTCAACATTTCCGCCGATTTCTTCGATTTTTCTGGAAAGAGAATCCATCTGGGTCAGGCAGTCCTGGGCGTCGGATGCCTGCAGCGATACCCCTTTGTCAATTTCCGCCAAAGTCATCTTGATGCCCTGGGAAGACTCCTCAATTTCTGCCGAAACCTCTTCTACGCTTCCCGCCGCGTCCTTTACCAGCATCGCAATTCCTTCCACTTGCTGAATCAGTCCTTTCATACTGGTAATTACATTCATGATATATTTTGACAAAACACTGAATTCGCTCCTGCCTTTTGTTTTCAGGCACACTGTCAAATCTCCCTCTGCCACCATTTTCAAACGCTTAATAATCCCCGCCATACTTGCGCTGATATTAAGGGAAATCAGCAGTCCGATAGCAACCGCCACGATACACGCCACAATGACCAGAACCACTGTTATTTCTTTAATGGATTCCGCCCCTTTTGTCACATGGCTGATAGGTACCAGATATCCCAATGCCGCCCCCGTTTTAACGCTTTTTGCAAAAGTATAAAAATACTCCTGTCCTTCATAGGTGATATATTCTGTTCCTGCCAGTTCTTCTTTTGCCAGACAATCCTGAAAAAAATCCTGTCCGAAAAATGTAAATTCTTCTGTAGCCGCCCCGTCTTTGATAACCAGTTCATTGCCGTCTGCAGTAACGAACCCTAAAACAGATCCGTCCGACGTATCTATCTTTTCCAGACTCTGCCGTACTGCCTCGGTGCTGATGTCAACCACAAAGACTGCCGCTTTATTTGGAAAAGGACTCATATAGGATATCACATAATTCTCCGGCTTATACCCTGTCAATTCATCCATCTGGGAGTGCCTTCCGGTCCAGGACGTGGGTTCACCCAGCCACTGTGCAATATTTTTTTCCGATATAATACGCTGTCCTTCTTCCGTTGCCGCCCATTTTTCATAATACCCGTCCTCACTCTGCACGGAAGACTCCAGCGTGCTCATCACATTGCTCCCGCTTTTCGGTATCACATAAATGGCCTGGATTAATTCATTAGACCTTTGCCGGACCTTGATATTGGCTGCATATTTCCTGTATATTGAAGATGCTTTTGTAACGTCCCTTGCATATGTACCGCTCACAAAACTCTGCAGTTCGTTATCCAGTTTTATCTGCGTTGCATCCGCGCTGACCATTGCCATACCAAAATCCAGATATTGCATCTGTGTCTCAATGGCAGTTCTTGCCGATTCCTCAAAATTGGATACCATTCCTGCTTCCGCCCGTCTGGAGGAAATCACACCTACTAGTATAACGAAAAAAATAGGCACCAAAAAACCCACCAAAAGCTGCACTTTCATATTCAGATTTAACTGGAAATCCATTTTCTTTGTCTTCGGGTTCTTATTTTCCTGCTTCTTTCTCCCCATAAATCATTCCTCCGTTCTTTCCTGCAAGATAACCTTAATATAATTTTTCCACCACAGCCTTGGATGTTTTTTTATTATTTTCTCTGCAGACAGTCAAATTTCTCTTATAGTATTCCTGAAACAATATATCTATAATATATAATTGGCTCATTTTTGCACTCATAGAACCTCCTTCCAGCGGTCCTTCATTTGCGCCGCAGGTCAAAAGCACATCCATGTAATTAGTCAGCGGTGATTTGAGAAAACGTGTGATTCCTACAATCTTTGCCCCAGACTGGCGGGCAATCTCGGCCACATATACATTATCCTTTGTAGAACCGGAATAAGATATAATAAAAATCAAATCATCCGCACTTGCCATAGATGCTGACATCGCCTGCATATGCGGGTCCTGTATACAGCTTACCTTATTAATAATTCGCAAAAATTTGTTTCTCGCCTCCTGCGCCGTCAGCAAGCTGTCTCCAATACCGAAAAAATAAATATGCCTTGCGTTTTCCATCATCACAATCGCTTTTTCTACCGCTTCCATATCCAGAAGCATGCGGGTTTCCCTTAATGCACTGATATGAGTTTCCAGAACAAAATCCAGCATTGACGGCAAAGCATCCGCCCCTTCTTCTCCCTCGCCGGTTCCTTTTTCCAAAGCCTCATTCGGCGAAAGACTTAAAGAAAGCTTCATTTTAAACTCCTGATACCCCTTTACTCCCACAGTTCTGCAGAAACGGTGCACACTGGCATCTGCCACATCACAAGCATCCGCCAAGTCTGTAATGGACATGAAAAGAACTTCATTTGCATTTTCCACCACATAATCGGCAATTTTCTTTTCCGTTTTTGTAAACTGATTATACAATAGCTGTATATCTAGTAATAAACTGGATGACTGCACCCTATCCCTCCTATTCTTTCCGCTTCTATTCCGCGTACCGCCTGCCCCGGCACGCTTTTCTCCTGTCAGCCGTAAAGTATATCAATCGAACAGGGGAGATTCATCTTCCCTGCCCGCTGCGCGGGGCACGTGCTGCCTTGGCAGCAAACTTCCTTACGTGCCCCTGCGCATTGCAGAAAGAGACATGGGCGAGCCATGTCTCTTCTATGTCAGGTTAACAATATTTTTTCACCGCATCAGCAATCATCTTCGCACATTCTTCTGTAATTGTTCTATCCGTTTCCGCCAGTTCTGCAAGAGGCGCCCTTACGCTTCCTACATCCGGTCCTCCCTGAATACGGATAATTTCCTTAATTGTCGCATACAAATTGCCATGTGTAGAACACATTTTATATATAATCCTGCATATATCATTCTGGACTGCCCCGGCTTCTTTTACCTTGCCTTCGTAAAACAGTTCCCGTGCCTTAATAAATAATTCCGGCATAGCGGCATAGGTGCCGCCGATTCCTCCTACAGCCCCGGCTGCCAGTCCCGAAACAAACTGCTCATCCGGTCCGTTAAATACGATAACGCCTTCATCATGGAACATTTGGATATCCTGTACCGGCATAGAAGAATTCTTTACCCCGATGACTCTCGGATTCTTCTTCATTTCCTTTAACAAAGATATTGTCAATGAAACTCCTGCCAGCTGCGGAATATTATATATAATAAAATCAGTTTCCGGCGCTGCCGAGGAAATGTCATTCCAGTACTTCGCAATGGCATGCTCCGGCAGATGGAAATAAATCGGCGGAATAGAAGCAATGGCATCAATCCCTAAACTCTGCGCATGAGCTGCCAGCTCCCTACTGTCTGCCGTATTGTTGCAGGCCACATGGGCAATCACCGTTACCTTTCCTTTTGCCTCCGCCATTACGTTTTCCAGCGTCAGCTTTCTTTCTTCTACGCTATGGTAAATACATTCCCCGGAGGAACCGCCCACATAAAGCCCTTTCACACCTTTTCCTATCAGATATTTTGTAAGGGCACGCACCCTCTCTGGAGATACCTTTCCCTCTCCATCATAACAAGCATAAAACGCCGGTATCACACCCTGATACTTTTCAATATTCATATAAATTCCTCCTTACCTATTTACTATCCCCATGCCGCCTTCCGGCGGCACAAGCCAACGCTTGGAAACCGGGTGAAAAGGACTTGCAAAGCAAGTCTTAGAAGTTCTTCGCGAAGCAGCCTTTGCTGCGAGTGAAAATTGCCAAAGGCAATTAGAACTTCTTTTCACCTTAACCTTTGACCGCCCCCATCGTAATACCTTGTGTAAAATATTTCTGGAACATCAGGAATATAGCGATAATCGGAATCGCACCTAATGCCGCGCCCGCCATAATCAGGCCGAAATCATTAGACATTTCCGCCTGCAGCTTGGCAATACCAAGGGAAATCGTCAGATTCTTACTGGAATTCAGCATAATCAACTGCAGGAAATAATCGTTCCAGGTTGTAATAAAAGTAAAGATTGCCAGCGCGCCGATACCCGGTTTTACAATCGGAAGAACAATGGTAAGGAAAGTCTGGATTTCGCCGGCCCCGTCAATCCTTACGGCCTCCAGCATTTCTGTGGGTATTGTTTCCGAAAACTGTTTCATCAGGAATACGCCGAAAGGCCATCCTACTGTGGGAAGAATAACCGCCCATATATTATCATGCAATCCCAAAAATGACATTTCTTTCAACAACGGAACAAGAACCACTTGTTTCGGAAGCGCCATGGCACATACAAGAAACGTAAACAAAAGACCTCTTCCTACAAACCTCTTCTTTGCCAATGCATAGCCTGCCATAGCCGCAGTCAGACATGTCAGCGCCATAGACATCAGGGCGATAAATACGCTGTTAAACAGCCATTGCATAGCCGGTTTGTCGAAAAGCCTTACATAGTTATCCGTAGTCGGATTCTTGGGAAACCACTCTGGTATCGCCGCATTGATTGCAGCGGCATCCTTAAAGGAGCCTGTCACAATCCAATATACCGGGAAAATAAATAAGACAGCCAGAATAACCATAATTATCATTACTATAACATCATAAGTCGTTGTATGTTTTACTCCACTTTTCATTATTTATCACCCCCTAGTCTACGCTTCCGGATTTGGTTACCTTAAACTGCAAAGCAGAAAAGATTGCAATCACCGCAGCCAGGAAAATCCCCATCGCATTGCCGAATCCATAACGGTTCAGTTTAAATGCCTCATAGTAAATATAATACATAATCGTATCTGTCGAATGTTTTGGCCCGCCGGACGTTAACAGCTGGATCAGCGCAAAACACTGGAAAGAGTTAATCGTTGTTATAACTAAGACATATAAGGTTGTGGGCATAATGGAAGGCCATTTAATCTTCCAGAATGTCTGTATATCCGTTGCCCCGTCTACTTCCGCCGCTTCCACCAGAGAAGTATCCACATTACCTAAAGCAGCAACATAAAGCACAATCGGCTGCCCGATAGATGTTGTAAACAAAATAAGAATAATACACCAGATTGCCGTTTTTTCATCACCCAGCCAGCTTACATTCTGGTCGATTGCTCCCACTCCCGAAAGAATCGTGTTAAAAAGTCCGGTATATTTATTAAACATCCATTTCCATACTACCGCTACCGCTACCGTACCGGTTACAACCGGCAGATAAAATACACAGCGGAAAAAGGATCTGGTAACTGCATGCATCCTATAGATTGATGAACCTACCCACAGTGAAAATATAGTTACCGTAGGCACTGCTACGACAACGATAAGAACCGTATTCCAAAATGCCCTCTGGAAAATCTCATCCTGAAACATTTCCACATAGTTCCCGATACCAACGAAAGAAAAATCGCTCATGGTATAATTAAAGAAACTGGTAAACAGACACATAAACATAGGAATAATAACGAATCCTACAAAGAAAAACAAACTAGGAAGAAGAAACAGATAAGCAGATCTGGTTTCACGCATAACCAGCACCTTGCTCCGTGTAGTCACATTCTTTTTTCTCATATATCAACATTCCTTCCTGACTAACCTTGTGAAAAAAGGGTACCCATCTCTTCGGGGGGTACCCTTTGAAATATCAGTAAACCCAACTCTGTTGATGCTTGTTAATTTGCAGAAGCATCTGCAGTAGCAGTATTACATGTTTCTACATAAGCATCAGCTGCTGCCTGTACATCTTCACCGTCGAAAATCTGCTGCAGCATATTCCACCATGCTGTACGCTGTTCTGCCCAGCCAAGTGTTACATTGTAGTAATCTCCCAGCCATTTCTGGAAGCTTGCATATGTTTCCATACGTTCTTCATCTTCTGTTCCTGCATAAATGTTTCCATAGGAGGAACGTACCGGGAAGAAGCCTGTGTTGGAAATACTAATGGGTCCCTGTGTTGCATCGTCACAAATGAATTCAATAAAAATCTTAGATGCTGCAATCTTATCTGCATCGCCGTTATCGAAAATACCGAATCCCCAGATACCGCCGCAAAGTTCAGGTGTTCCGCTTTCGGAAGGGAATGCTACCGGATAAGGGGTAAATGCTGTTTCAGCTGCATAGGTAAGCTGGTTTGCCGCATTCCAGCAGAAGCTCATTGCGATTGTTTCATTTGCAAACAGCTGGATTTCATCGGATGCTACCGCACCTGAATCATAGCTTAATAAACCTGCATCACACCAGTCAACCAGCTGCTGCAAACCTTTTACGCCTGCTTCGCTGTTCATGGTCCACTCTGTATGATCCGCATTGGTAAATTCTGCATTGTAAAGATTCATTGCCAGTGCACGCGTACCCTGGTCACCGCCCTGGCCTCCGCAGTATACAACACCTGTTGTCTCAACTCCGTGGTCTTTTAAAGCCTGTAAAGCTTTTTCAAAATTTTCGGTCGTCCATGTACGGTCATCGTTTATGTACTGCATAGCATCTGCTTCTTCAAACAGTTCCTTATTAATTGCCATCGTATGTGTTGTCATACAAAGAGGATATTCATAATATGCGCCGCTTTCCGATTTGCAGGCTGCTACTACCGCTTCGCTGGTTGCGGAAATATCTGCCAGTGCTTCGTCATCCCAAAGGTCTGCAAGGTCAATCATCTTACCCTTTGCACCCCAGTTGCTTACCAGACGTTCCGGTCCTTCCATAATAATATCAGGTGTTGTTCCCGCTTCAATTGCTGCCGTCACCTGATCATCTCCGGACTGATAATCCAGATATTCTACCGAAACATGGATATCAGGATATACTGCATTAAATGCTGTAATAAATCCGTTAACGGTCTCTGCATCGCCAAATTTACCAATCGGATATGTCCAAAGGGTAATATCTGCTGCAACAGAATCTGCTGCAGGAGCTGCCTCTTCCGCCGGCGCTGCCTCTTCTGCGGGAGCTGCTTCCTCTGCCGGCGCTGCTTCTTCCGCCGGTGC
>DNJW01000142.1:14015-14215 GCA_003488965.1 Lachnospiraceae bacterium
CGGCGCTGCTTCTTCCGCCGGTGCCGCTTCCTCAGCAGGCGCTGGTTCTGCAGCAGGCTGCGATGAATTGCCGCATGCAGCTAACGAAAACGTCATAACGCCAGCCAAGAGTAATGCTACTAACTTTTTCATTCTTTTTCCTCCTTCATTTTGTTGAAAATTATGAATTGATGTAAATAGTTAATTCACTATTTGTTAAA
>DNJW01000145.1:0-5767 GCA_003488965.1 Lachnospiraceae bacterium
AGATATCCAAGCTTCATGAGACGACTGTCCGTGGAACTTTGGGCGAGCTTTTGGCGTTTTATTCCCAAAACAACCCTAAAGGGGAAATTGTTATAGTGTTGGGGCCGTCGGAAACCGAAACCCAGACGGTTCCTCATAAAAACAAATACAAAACGTTTCAAAGCAATAAATAGTTAAAAACGAAGAAGATTATGAACAAAAGTTTTATTGCGTCCGTGGCAGTAATCATGGCTCTGTCCGTCGGCTCATGTACCAAAAATTCAAAAGAAGAGACCTCTGCCAATGACACCACCATCACAATGACAAAGGATGAACTCGCGTTTCGCGTTGCAACCCAGGATAGCCTTCTTTCCCTGCTGAATGATATCTCATCCGATATGATGCAGATTAAAAGTATGGAATATATTGTTGCGACTCCTTCGGCTGTCAATGGCGAATCTACATCTAAACGTCAGCAGATAAAGAATGATATGGCGGCAATCAGCGAGGCTCTCGCTCAGCGTCGTCAGAGACTTGAGGAACTGGAGAAAAAACTTAATGAATCCGGCAATAAGAATACCACACTGAACAAGACCATCCAGAGTCTTAAAGATCAGATAGCTCAAAACCAGGAGATGATCAATACTCTTAATGAACAGCTCAAGGCCGCCAACATTAAGATTGCTGAACTCAACACTACGGTTGATTCACTCCATTCGACAGTAGCGACGGAGAAAGAAAGTCGTGAGCAGGCCGAACAGGAGGCTGTGACTCTCACTAATGAGCTGAATACCTGCTATTATGCTCTCGGCTCTAAAAAGGAACTGCAGGCCAATAATATAATTAAAACCGGCTTCCTCAGAAAAACAAAAATCATGCAGGGGGATTATGAACTGTCATATTTCACCCATGCAGATAAGCGCACACTCAAGCAACTTCCCCTTCACAACAAGAAAGCTAAGGTTATGACTTCTCAGCCTTCTGATTCTTACCGCATAGATGAAGCAGCCAACGGGGAAAAGGTATTGGTTATTACTAATCCGAGCCGTTTCTGGGCAGCCTCGAATTTCCTCGTGGTTCAAATAGATTGAGATTAATATTACCTTATAGTTCAAAGATGTCGTTCCGATTGTTTTCGGGGCGACATTTTGTTTTAGAGTAATGATACCCATAAGTTGTCCTTATAAATAAAAAATGCTAAATTTGCACATTGAAGCAACAGCTCCAACTGGAGTCGGACTATCAGATGCACCTATGGTGCAGGATGTGTAAAACGCATGTCCGGCAAATCCGAGCAGAGTAAAATCAAGTATTTGACCAGTAATTTACTATGGGTTTATTCAACTTTTTTTCCAAAGAGAAGAAACAGACTCTTGACAAAGGCCTTGAAAAGACCAAGACCGGTGTGTTCAGCAAAATAGCCCGTGCAATAGCCGGAAAAAAAACTATAGATGATGATTTTCTTGATAATCTTGAGGAGATTTTCATCACCAGTGACATAGGCGTAGAAACGACTCTTAAAATAATTGAGCGTCTTCAGGCAAGAGTAGCTCGAGATAAATATGTGAATTCCTCAGAGCTAAATTCTCTTCTGGTTGACGAAATATCACAGCTCCTTGGTGAGAACGAGGAGGAAATTCAGATAGAGGATTTTACGGTACCTCATACCGGCAATCCTCATGTCATCATGGTGGTGGGCGTGAACGGCGTAGGTAAGACAACTACTATCGGAAAGCTTGCCGCGCAGTTTAAGAAAGCCGGCAATAAGGTGATGCTTGGCGCCGCCGATACATTCCGAGCGGCTGCTGTGGAGCAACTTGATGCGTGGGGTGAACGTGCCGGTGTTCCGGTGGTAAAGCAGAAGCTTGGTGCCGATCCGGCTTCTGTGGCATTTGATACCCTTCAGAGCGCCAAAGCCAACAATATGGACGTAGTAATCATTGATACAGCAGGACGTCTTCATAATAAGAAGGGGCTTATGGATGAGCTTACAAAAATCCGCAATGTGATGAAGAAGGTTGTTCCTGACGCGCCCCATGAAGTGCTGCTGGTATTAGACGGTAGCACGGGACAGAATGCATTTGAACAGGCCAAACAATTTGTCGCAGCCACTCAGGTCAATGAGCTGGCAATAACCAAACTTGACGGCACAGCCAAGGGCGGAGTTGTGATCGGTATCAGCGATCAGTTCAAGATCCCGGTTAAATATATCGGCCTGGGCGAAGGAATTGATGATCTGCAGGTGTTCCATAAAAAAGAGTTCATAGAATCACTCTTTGGCGATAAGAAATGAAGCTCCCGAGGGTAAATATCATATCGCTTGGTTGCTCAAAAAACCTTATTGACACCGAGCGCCTTATGAAAATGCTTTCAGATACAGGGATAAATGTGGTCTTTGAATCTGAAAAGCCAGAAAAGAACGACATTGTTGTAATCAACACTTGTGGCTTTATAGGAGATTCCAAAGAAGAGTCCATTAATACGATTCTTCAATGGGTACAGCAAAAAGAGCAGAACCACATCAGAGCTGTTTACGTGATGGGGTGTCTCTCTGAACGCTATCGTGATATTCTTCCGAAGGAGATTGAAGGAGTAGACGGCTGGTTTGGAAAAACAGATTGGCCGGGAATAGTAAAATGTGTTTCCGGCTTATCTCCTGCTGTTTCTAAATATGACCGCATCATCACCACACCGAAACATCATGCTTATCTGAAAATTTCAGAAGGTTGCAATAGATTCTGTGCCTTCTGTGCCATACCCCTTATTACCGGACGACACCAATCCCGCACTATCGAGGCGATTGCAGATGAGGTGAAGAGCCTTTGCGCCCGAGGGGTAAAGGAGTTCAATGTGATAGCCCAGGATCTTTCGAGTTATGGCTTAGATATTTACGGCGAAAAGAAACTTGCACAGCTTGTCGATACCATTGCCGGAATTGATGGTGTGGAATGGATTCGTCTTCATTATGCGTATCCTTCTGATTTTCCTTTGGATGTGCTTGATGTGATGGCTCGTCGAAAAAACGTATGTAAATACCTTGATATAGCTCTTCAGCATATTTCAGATAATGTTCTCGGCAATATGAGAAGACATATCTCGTCTGCGCAAACCCGCGACCTTCTTGCAGAAATCAGGAAAAGGGTTCCGGGAATCCATATCCGTACCACTTTAATGGTCGGTTTTCCCGGGGAGGGAGAGGATGAGTTCCAAGAGCTTTTGGATTTTGTAAGGGAGCAGAGATTCGAACGAATGGGCGCATTTGCTTATTGTGAGGAAGAAGACACCTTCGCAGCCAAACAATTTAAGGATGAGATTCCGGAAAGCACAAGGCAGAAGAGGCTTGACCAGTTAATGGCTTTGCAGGAGGAGATTTCCTCGGAAATCAACGAGAGTAAAATCGGAAAAGTTTTCAGAGTGATAATAGACCGGGAGGAACCGGATTTCTATGTAGGCCGCACAGAATTTGATTCACCGGAAGTGGATCCGGAAGTGCTTATAGAGAAAAAAAGACCATTGAAGAGAGGTGAGTTTACAGAGGTGAGAATAGTACAGTCTCTCCCGTATGAACTTATAGGAGTGCCACTATGATGCATAGTCAACTTAAGGAAGTATTTGAAGCCGCAAAGAAATGTTCGGCTCTAAACATTCCGTTTGTTCTTTTTTCCTATCCCGGAGAAAAAGAATATATTTTTTTTGCGGATCCAATACCGGATTCCGAGAAAGAATATCTTTATGTCCCGATGCTTGACGCGCCAGATTCCGAGGGATTTTTCATAAACATGTTTGATAATGGCAATCAGATACATCCGGCTGTTATCGAACCAGCGATGTCTGCCCAAGAAGTTCTTGCTACAGATTTTGACAAGATGCCAGGCGCCACCATACATCCCTCGGATGAATCCACCAGCCCGGAGATTTATGATGCTGAAATTGTCACTGTGACGAGTCTCTTGAATTCCAGACGGGAGAAATGTGTGATATCAAGGTGTGTAAACATGACAGATGATGAGAATCCTGTTAATGTTGCGTTTAGATATTTCCAGAAAAATCCCTCATGCTTCCGTTTCATATACTTCACTCGCGATACCGGTCTTTGGTTTGGAGCCACCCCTGAACTACTCGCAGATATTGACACATTCAAAGGTGAGCTCCATACGGTCTCTCTCGCCGGAACCCGAGAAAAAGGCACAAATGGAGATTGGGATGAAAAGAATAAACTTGAACATGATGCAGTGACCGACTATATTGTCGAGATTCTTAGGGGACATGCACTTGAAGTTCAGATAGAGAGCGATACATGCGTATCTTTTGGTACGATTGAACACCTGTGTAACCGGATATCGGCATTTGGCGAAATAAACACTGAAAGTATCATTTCCAATCTTGCTCCTACGCCAGCCGTATGTGGGTATCCTACGGAAAACGCCCATAAATATATCGAGATGCTCGAACATCACTCAAGGCATTGCTATGGGGGTTGGATCGGAATGAAGCAGGGTTCCCATTCCCGTTTCTTCGTCAATCTGCGCAGCGCGTTCGTAGAGAAACTCCCAGATGGCAGATACCGCTATAATATATATGGCGGGGGCGGCATCACAAAGAAAAGCAAACCACTGACAGAATGGAATGAGGCCCAGGCAAAAATGGAACCTCTGCTCTCTGAGATCAAAGCATCTAAACACACCCTTGGAAAAAGATGAAAGAACCTATCCATAAGTTATTGATAATATTGATTGTAGCCCTCCTGATTCTTGGAGGCCTGTCTTTTATTCCATGGAGTACCATCTCTGGGGGTAAATTGCATGATTACAATCTTCTATCGGATATTTTGATCTCCTCGCCAGACTCCTTGGAAAAAGAAACTCCGGAGGAAGAGAATGATATGGATCCAGAGCTTTTAAAGATTATGCTCAATGATTCGGCTAAGAATGAGGTAAAGGAATACATGGCTCCCGGTTATATGGATTCCGTAGAGACACCTTCCACCAGTATTATTCCTGATTCTGTCAAGATTCAGCCGATTAAGGAGGGCGATCTAGTGGTCTTGGAGGATTATACCGTTACCCAGCAAGGTTTACGGTATTTGAAAACCGCCATAGGATCAGGTACTTTAGCGAGAATTGGAGTGGTCGGCGACAGCTATATAGAGGGAGATATAATGGTTCAGAATCTTCGCGAAATGCTTCAGGATCGTTTTGGTGGCAATGGCGTAGGGTATATGAACCTTTATTCTGATTTTCCCGGTTTCCGCCAGAGTGTGAGGCAGGGTGGAAAAGGATGGGAGGTCCATGACTTCAAGAAAGGGAAGAAAAACTATATAGGAGTGATGCAGCATTATTTCACTCCAGAAGGTAATGCCACAGCTTTGTATAAAGGAGTAAATAAATTCGGTCATCTAGACAAATGGGATAACTCCCGTTTTCTGTTCATATCGCCCGAAAACGCTGTGATTAAAACGAGGGTCGGAGGGAATAATGAATGGGTGTTACACAATATAACCGGTTCGACAGATGTTCAGGAGATATATTTGTCATCTCCTACCGACCGATTCGAAATCGAAACCTCATCACCAGGTATAATCGGACTTGGAGTGTGGCTTGATGGAAATAATGGCATATCGTTAGACTGCATGTCTTCCCGTGGCTTCTCGGGTATATCCTTGGCAGATATAGATGAATCTCTTACATCAAAATTATCCCAATACATATCTTATGATTTAATTATTCTTGAGTTTGGCATAAATGCGATGTCGGCCAAACAGAAAGATTACTCCGTATATGGGAGAAAG
>DNJW01000145.1:5963-6801 GCA_003488965.1 Lachnospiraceae bacterium
TACTCCGTATATGGGAGAAAGATGGATAAAGTAATCGAAAAAATAAAAAAAGTCTATCCTTCTACCGACATATTATTGATGGGAGTAGGCGACAGAGGACAGAAAATAGGAGGAGAGGTCCATTCGATGCCCACAGTCCGTAACATGATTGATACGCAAAGAAGCGTAGCCATGCGTAATAACGTGCTGTTCTGGGACACCCGTGAGGCCATGGGTGGCGAAGATGCCGTGGTGCAATGGAATCGAAACGGATTAGTCAATAAGGATTATGTGCATCTTTCACATAAAGGCGGTCAAAAACTCGCCGAACCGTTGTTTAATGCAATTATAAATAGTTTGTACAAGTGAGAAAATATGCCCTGATATTAATATTGTCATTTGCCGGAACATGCTATACTTCCGCGCAAACAGATATAGATATGGTAGATGAGTCGCAGACGGATATTCGGGTAAATCCCGAGATTGAGTTTGCTGAGGCCGACTATGACAATGGAATAACCATTCCCTCATACATAAAAACGGATTCGAATCATATCGACCTTAACGGAAATAACTGGAAAGCCCTCAGGATGGCTGCATCAAAGGTGAGCAATCGTCCGCTCAGCATAGTACATATTGGCGACAGCCATCTTCAGGCCGACTTCTCCACATCCCATGTAAGAGAAATGTTGCAGCTTGATTTGGGTAATGCAGGCAGGGGACTTGTCACTCCATTGAAGATGAGCGGAACCAATCAGCCATTCGATTATACATTCATGAGTTCTGATTCATGGGAGGCAGCTAAATTGATGAAGTCGCCATGGGGCCGGACAATGGGATTCACGGGAACGTCGGTTTC
>DNJW01000145.1:7094-12954 GCA_003488965.1 Lachnospiraceae bacterium
TCACGGGAACGTCGGTTTCTCCTAATTCCAGAAAATCAGAGCTGACTATAGCTACAAAGGGCGAAGATGATTATAACCCATTTTCTGACATCACTGTATTCCATAACGGACAATTTTTTGTCACTTCGGTTTACAATGAGGATGGACAGCCGATTCCTTTCCTTTCAATTCCCTCAAAAGACTATACTCAGATAATGCTTGAAGGGGAATATACCTGTGTGACCATAAGTTTCGACTCCGCCGGCGATTTGACAATTTACGGTGCAAATCTTTCAGGGCATCGTCCAGGTGTATTTTATCATACAATAGGCAACAATGGCGCCACTTATGATACCTATAACCGTATCGGAACCGTAGGAGAAGGACTGAAACCGCTGTCACCAGACCTCGTAATCATATCATTAGGTACTAATGAAGCTTTCGGCAGGATCGATCCTCTGGCTTTCACGACTTCAATTGACAAACTGCTTACTAATATTCGCGAATCAAATCCAAATGTACAGTTCTTGCTTGTAACGCCAATGGAATGCCAGCGAGCCAATTACAAGAGTGTAACTAAACGGGTTCCAAGCAAAACCCGTAAAGGAAAACGAAGAACACGAACTGTAACTTCAAGAGTAAAAAACTACGGTATCAATCAGAATATACTCCCCTTGAGAAATGCCATAATCGAATATGGAAAGACAAGAGGAATACCGGTTTACGACTGGTATGAAGTAAGTGGTGGGGATAATTCTTCCGGTAAATGGCTTTCTGACGGTCTTTACGGTAAGGACCGTGTGCATCTTACAAGAAAGGGATACCGACTGCAGGGTGAATTACTTTATAAAGCGTTAAGAGAGGCTTTAGGATATTGACGGATTAAAATAAGGTCAAATGTTTGATTCGGAAAAACTCATAAAACTATTGGCTTACGATGAGTTCAACCCGCTGCTATTCAACACAGGGCTGTTCCTCATACTTTTCGTGGTATTCGTAGGCATAGTGACGATTCTCAGAAAACATAAAATACTTAAACTCATAAGTATAATTCTGTTTTCATTATATTTTTACTATAAATCCTCTGCTGAATATTGTTTTATTCTTCTTGGAGTCTGCGTCAGCGATTATGTGCTTGGCCTGTTGATGATGAAGAGTAAACATATCTGGCAAAAGAAGATAATTGTCACATTGAATGTTGTGATGAACGTTGGAATGCTGTTTTACTTCAAGTATTTCAATCTTCTTTATGAAACCATAGCCAATTTTGCGGGAAAGCCTTTAGATCCGCTCGATATAGTGCTTCCGGCCGGAATCTCTTTCTTTACGTTCAGATCGATAAGTTACATAGTGGATATTTATCGTGGAGAAATTGAAGCGTGCAGAGACTTTCTGGCATATACATTCTATCTCACTTTCTTTCCCCCGCTACTTGCAGGCCCCGTGGTTAGAGCCAAAGATATGCTGCCGCAGGTTGAGGCAAATCCTGAGGTGACGGCTCCTATGGTGAGTGAGGGTCTATTTCTGATAATGTGCGGACTGATAAAGAAGGTGATAGTTGCCGATTATCTGAGCCAGAACTTCGTGGACCGTGTTTTCGATAATCCGGCACTATATTCGGGATTTGAAAACCTCATGGGTGCTTACGGCTTTACCATTCAGCTATATTGTGATTTCTCAGGCTACAGCGATATGGCTATCGGACTCGCATTGCTTATGGGTTATAGTTTTTTTGATAACTTCAAGGCGCCTTTCAAGGCTCAGAATCCTACTGAATTCTGGCATCGTTGGCATATTTCATTATCCACCTGGCTGAAAGATTATGTATATATTCCTTTGGGAGGAAACCGGGTAAGCGGCCTGCGCCACTGCCTTAACCTGATGCTGACCTTTCTCATCAGCGGTCTCTGGCATGGAGCCGGAATCAATTATATCCTATGGGGCGGCATCCATGGCACCTATCAGATTGCAGAAACAATGTTTAAAAAATACTTCCGTTTTTCCGCCGGACTGCATTCTTCCAAAAAAGGCCTTCTCTCTCTTATGGCAACCTTTGGGGCAGTATGCTTTGCCTGGGTATTTTTCCGCGCCAATACCTTGAGCGATGCATGGCGGATTATATCCTTAAGCTTTTACGGCATCGGCAACCTGGAAGAATATGTAAAAACCGCCGTCATCTGCCTGGATTTGTCTTACGCCTATATGATTTATTTGTGTATTCCAATCCTCCTGTTGGCAATTTATGACTATGCTTCCTTAAAAACCGATGTGATTGCATATATCTCTTCCCAAAAACCATGGGTACGTTATCCTGTTTACGTGCTTTTTTTACTCGTAATTTTGTTATTTTCGGAGAAAGGAGTATCTACTGAATTTTATTATTTTCAGTTCTAATTAATGCTATTATGAAACGAATTGCTTTATTTGCCGCTAAATGCCTTGGGGTATCCCTCGCAGCAGCAGCTTTACTTTTTCTTTTAAATCTGCGCTATAAACAAGTGATGGAAAACCCTTACAGCGATGCGGATAAATTCCACTTTATGAGTTCCAATTATACAGACATCCAAATCTGCAATATCGGAAGCTCCCACGGGGAATATGCCTTTGACTATCAGGACCTTACCAAACGTCTGGGCTACCAATGCTTCAACTTCGCCATGTCCAGCCAGACCTATAACTATGACTATGCCATTTTATCTATGTACAAAAAGAATTTTTCCGACCAATGCCTGATGTTTATCCCTGTTTCTTATTTTTCCTTTAACAACGAAGTCATTGACGAAGAGGAAGAACAATTTTTAAACGGCAAATACTATACGTTTCTCTCTCCCAGATATATTCCTGATTATAATCCTTATATGGATATTATCACCCATTACCTTCCTGTGCTTGCTGCGGGCGAAGATATTGTAAAAATATTGCCCTCCTTATCCTTTCAGGTGCTTGCCGCCCAAGCGGATGCTAACGTCCAAACGGGCACACCGGCAGTTTCTCCTGCCAATAACCCGGAATTAGAAGCCGAGTTTCAGGAAAAGGCACAAAACCGCTACCACCGCCATATGGATGACAAGGACGAATATTTTCTTCCGGAACGGATAAACAATCTTTATGACATCCTTGCCTTCTGTGAAAATAACGGCATTACTGCCGTCCTGATTACAACTCCTTATACCAGTTTTTATTCCGATTTATTTGCAGAGGATTTTAAGGAAGAATTCCGCAGTACAATTACTGAAATTGCAGAAAAAAGCGGAGTTCCTTATTATGATTATTCGGAAGATGAGCGTTTTTCCGGCATGTTGAACTATTTTTCCGATGCCGACCATTTAAATACCGAGGGAGCGGCGTTATTTATGAAGACCATAGAAAAAGAAATCCCCGAATTCCGGGAATTCCTTCTTCATACTGCGCCTAACGGAGATTAGTCTTTCCGGCGCTTTATCTCCTACTTTTTCTCTATCACCACACTGTTCACAGTCATATCCCCGCCGCCGATATTCCACAGAGCAAACTCCAGGTCATCCGCCCATTCCGTCAATTCTATTTCATAGCTTATCTTGTTTTCTTCTATCACCAGATTCTGGGGCTCCAGATTTACATCTCCATGGCGGTAATAGCACTTTATATCCGACGCCGTCAGGCCAATCCCTGTTATGCTCACCTGATACCGTCCTTCTCCCGCATATAAATACGGTCCGTAAGAATTCCCATAAGAATGAATCACCCAGCCATCTTCCGTCACTTCCCCATTGTTCAGATAACGGCTGCTGTCCATATCATACCTATATACCGTAAGCTCTTCCAAAGCCAACGGCTCCAAATCTCCCAAGGGCGCACTGCATCCCACCACAAGTCCGTCCAAGGCATAATAATTCAAAGGATAAGCCAGGCATTTCTGTGTCTCGTTTTTGAAAAAAACAAATAGAGTATCCGGCGCGCATTCCGACAGCGCCCTCTCCCTTGCTTCCTGCTCCTTCTCTCCAAAAGACCGGGCAAAATAGAAATTGCTTAAGGTAAGCCCGTAGTCCGAAGCATAATCCCCAAAGGAAAACAGCTGTTTCCGGCTGCTTGCCATATCCGAAACAAAACAGATATGCTCTACCTCTGTTTCCCCTCCAATCACATTCCATCCTTCGGAAGGCAGCAGCGTCTGGTATGTATCCCTTTTGTTGTATACTTCATTTTTTTCCGCTATCGTCCCACGGATATCCATAAACTGCAGCACCAGACAGATAACCAGCATCACATCCGCTATTCTGCGTCCTGCCAGTTTGCGGCTCATCCCTATGGCACCCAGCACAATCAAATAAACCAAGGGCCATATCAGCCGCCCCGAAGCCCGGAAAACACTCCACATCTGAAACAGCAGCTTAGGCAAAGGCAGCTCGTACAATACCTTGTCGCCATACATAACTACATTAGAAACGGAAATAAACAAAGTCAGAACCCCTATCAGCCCCCATACACATCCGTAAATATGCCGTTCTATCCACCGTCCCTGCGCGGACTTATTCTCCGCTCCTTTTCTCCATTTCAGCAAAAGGGCGCCTTTTATTCCATCCAGACCGCTCCCCAGCCACATCGCAAATGCCCATAAAAACAGTGCAAGCACTCCAAGTCCCAGATAACCAAAGCCCTCATACTGGCTGTCCGTACATGGCATGTCCTTCAAATACCGGGACCATCCCTGAGGATTGAAAAAACCGTTCAGATTAAAGCTGTAATACCCCAGACCATCATTTCCCGCCTTCATTCCCGATGCGAACCCCCCAAACAGAAAAATCGTTGCCGCAGCGGCCGCAAGATAAGAAACAAGAGGAAATAACGCCTTCCACTTCTTTCTCCCTTTTACAATATCCAGCAAAATAAATCCCAGCAGAATCACGCCGCACATCGGCAGAAAATATAAATGAATACCGCCGCACAGCATTCCCAGTATACCCCAGCCTATCACTGCCTTTCTGGTATTTTTATAGACCGGCTCATAATAAACGATAAACATCAGTCCCAATAAACAAAGAAAATGACCTGCCAATGCAGTCATCCAATACATTCTGTCAATAAAAACCGGACTTAGGACAAACAGCAGTCCTCCGGCGGTTATTCCAAGACTGCTGTCCATATATTTCTTTGCCAGCTTTGCGCCGATTCCTCCCTGCAGCATAAAACACATCAGCCCAAACCAGCCAAAATATTGGAATTTTACAGGAAGAAGAAAACGGAATACCTTAAAAATAAATGCAAAAAGAGGAATGGAGTCCGTAAAAATCACCGATGTTTCGTTGGGATAAGCCAGTGTATCAATCATACCAAAGGGAAACCTCCACGGTGCATGCCGGTAAAATTTCCATCCCAGATAATGCTGCGTCAAATCCCCGTCCTCACTGGTAAGCAGCCAGTCCGTGTAACCAGGGTCTAAAATATGGGGCCCGTAAATAAATACAAAAACAACTGCCCCCAAAAAAGCACAGAACAGAACTTCCTTGTTTTCTTTTATATTTTTCCATAAGCTTTCTTTTAATCTTTTTATTTTTTCCATGACTTAAATGCCTTCCAGCTGTATTTTATGATGATTTTATTTATGATACCATATCCTGATATGTTTTACCACTTTAAGGGGAGAGGATTTCTGAAAAGTTCTCTCCAAAAACCTCTTGAAATCCTTTTCATCCAATAGTATACTCAAAGCTACCTAGCGGCTTAGCTTAAAGCCAGCAACCGCAAAAGATCTTCGGAGGTATTTATCCATGCATTTTCCGATTTAAATACAACTCAAATTTCTCTTTTACGCTGCCATTCCGGCGGCGCTGTTGTTGTATCTATTGCGAAACTGCCATTTCCCAATTACGAATTGTGCAGCCTGTATATTCCATAAGCAGAC